>JAAURO010000032.1 GCA_012032215.1 Limnobacter sp. | reverse complement strand
ATGCAAGCCCTTGCGAACTTTCAGGCCGAGTGTTTGTTTCATGGGTGCACTGCGCCTTACATGCGGAAGTGCTCGCCCAGGTACACGCGGCGCACGTCGTCGTTTCATGATTTGGGCGGGAGTGCCCGAGGCCAGCACATGTCCTGCGCTGATGATGTAGGCGCGGTCGCAGATACCGAGCGTTTCACGCACGTTGTGATCGGTAATCAGCACGCCGATGTTCCTGGATTTCAAAAACGTTACAATGCGCTGAATTTCCAGCACGGCAATCGGGTCTACTCCGGCAAAGGGTTCGTCGAGCAAAATAAAGCGCGGTTTGGTGGCCAGTGCGCGGGCAATTTCCAGGCGTCTGCGTTCGCCGCCAGACAACGAGGCTGCAATCGAGGTGCGAATGTGCTGAATTTGCAGTTCGCTGAGCAGTTCGCTGACAGTGTCTTCGAGTGGGCCTTCGGGCGGATTGATTTCCAGAATGGCGCGAATGTTGTCTTCTACGCTGAGTTTGCGAAATACCGAGGCTTCTTGTGGCAGGTACGAAAGCCCTGCGCGGGAGCGCTGGTGAATGGCTTGCAGGGTGATGTCCGTGCCTTCCAGGTGAATATGGCCTTCGTCGGCCGCCACCAGCCCTACTATCATGTAAAAACAGGTGGTTTTGCCTGCGCCGTTGGGGCCGAGCAGGCCCACCACTTCGCCCATGTCCACGTGCAGCGACACGTCTTCAATCACCTTTTTGCCGCGGTAGGCTTTTTTAAGATTAAATGCCTGAAGTCGGTGCTGCGCCTGTTCTGGCCGCACTGGCTGTTCGGCGTTGTGGGCTTGAGTGGTCATTGGCGCTCTGCCCCGTTGGTGGTTGCGGAGGGAGGGGGGCTGGCCGAGCGCGGCTGGATTACGGCCTGCACGCGTCCCGAGCCACCGCTGGCCTTGTTCGAGCCTTGTACGGTGAGGTATTCGGTGAGCTGTTCGTACACGATGACTTTGCCGGATATTTCTTCCGTAATGGCTTTTCCATCCAGTTTCTGGATGTTGGCGTTGTTGGTGAGGGTCACGATTTCTTTGGCGCCATCGATGTCGATTCGGCTGGCTCGCCCTTTAATGAACAGGGTTTGGGTGGGTTCGGAATCGCGCTGTTGCTGAAAGCGGGCGGGTTCGCCTTCTACTACGGCAAACTGGGTGCCGTCTTCTTTTTGGGTAAGCGTGAGTTTGTTGCCGGTAACCACCAGTGTGCCGCGTGTGAGCAGCACATTGCCTGAAAACACGTTGACGTTTTTTTTGTCGTCGTAGGTCATTTTGTTGGAGTCGATGGTGGTGGGCTGGTTTTTGTCGCTGCTCAGGGCCAGCACCTTGCCGGCATAGCCAACCATGCCTGTGGCAAGCGTGCCAGCGAGTGCAGCAAGAAGAAGCAGGCCGGGTGCTGGCGATAACTTCATGATTCAGGTGCCTTTACGATGAGTTGGACTTTTCCCTGTGCCTGGCCTTCGCCGCTTTCTGTGTTGAAGGTGAAAGAATCGGTTTGCAGGGTACGGTTGCCTTGTTCTACGAGGGTTTTGCTGGTGCTGGAAACCGTATGCTGTGGTCCGTTGGAAACCAGGGTGTCGGCACGAATGGTGGTGGTTTTGGGCGGAGCCTGTTGCACCACTACGGCATTGCCTTTGAGTGTGATGAGGTCTTTTTCTACTTGATAAAATGCGGTTTCGGCATGCATTTTAACGGTGTTGCCGCCTTCGTATTGATAGGCCTTGGGGCTGCTGATAACCAGAGTGTCTGTGGCGGGGGTGTGCTGTGCCGAGTTTCCGGTCAGCAAGGCAGAGCGGCCTGTAAACACTTCGTAGCGTTCGGAACGAAATTCGGTGAAGTAGTAATCGGGCAGTTTGTCACTGGTGGATTGGCCCATGCCCAGCAAGCCCAGTTCGGATTGACGGGCCAGCCAGTAAGAGCCACTCGCAAGCACCAGGGTGAGCAGTAGCGGTGAGAATTGCGCCAGCATGGAGCCTGCAGGTCTGGCCATTCAATTCTGCTCCCAGGGGTTGTTGTAGTGGGCTTGGTGGCTGAGTATGAAATCGCACAGTTCTCGCACCCCACCATGGCCAGCGGGCCGGGTGTTGATCCAGTTTGCGGTGTTGCGCATGGCCTGCGGTGCTGTGGGGGTGGTGCAAGCCAGGGCTACTTTTTTAATCACAGGGTAATCGGGCCAGTCGTCGCCAAAAAAGCCGCACGATTCCCAGCCCAGTTTCAGGCTTTGGCGAATGGCGTCGAAGGCCTGCAACTTGTTTTTGCAACCTTGCACCACGTAGGCAATGCCAAGGTCGGAGGCGCGTTTTTCCACAATCGTGCTGCTGCGCGCGGTTATCCAGGCTACGCAGATGCCGTGGTCCATTAAAAGCCGCAGGCCTTGGCCGTCAAACACCGAAAACTGTTTAAAAACCTCGCCCTGCGGGCCAAAGTACAGGCCGCCATCGGTCAGCGTGCCGTCTACGTCAAAGCCCATGAATTTGATGTGGCTGGCGGCGGTTTTTGCGGTACGGCCAGCGGTTGTCTGTTCTGGGTTCATACCACTTTGGCTTCAAAAAGGTCGTGAAAGTTCAAGGCGCCAATAACACGCTGGTTGTCATCGGTCACAATTACCTGGCTGATGCGGCAGGTTTCCATGAGGTGTACTGCTTCTACAGCCAGCCGGTCTGCGCCAATGGTTTTGGGCTTGAAGGTCATGGTTTGTTGTACGCTCAGTGCGCGGATATCCTGGCCTTTTTCGATGAGACGACGTAAATCGCCATCGGTAAAAACGCCTTTCAGGGTTTGGTCTTCGCCTACAATCGCGGTCATTCCCAGGCCTTTGCGGGTGATTTCCAGAATGGCGTCCACGAGCGAGGCGTTTGCTGGCACGCTCGGGATGCGCTCGCCCGTGCGCATGACATCCTGCACGCGGGTAAGCAGTTTGCGGCCCAGGCTGCCACCGGGGTGGGACAGGGCGAAGTCTTCTTCAGAGAATCCGCGCGCTTTCAGCACCACCACGGCCAGTGCATCACCCAGTGCCAGTGCGGCTGTGGTGCTGGCGGTGGGGGCCAGGTTAAGGGGGCAGGCTTCTTTGTCAACCGAAGCGTTTAATACGAAATCGGCCTGACGTGCCAAAGTGGAATCCAGTTTGCCCGTAAGCGCCACAATGGGTGCTCCGCGCCGTTTTATGGCGGGCAGTACTTCAAGCAGTTCTTCGGTGTTGCCAGAATTGGACAGTGCAATGACCACATCCTGGGCGGTGATCATGCCCAAATCGCCGTGCGAGGCTTCTGTGGCATGTACAAAAATGCCGGGGTGCCCGTGCTGGCAAAAGTGGCCGCAATTTTGCGGGCGATCAGGCCCGATTTTCCGACCCCGATAAGGATAATCCGCCCCTTGCACGCCAGTATGGCCTGCACGGTTTCGGTAAAACCGCTGCCCAGTTTATCGGCAAGCGCTGCCACTGCCGTGGCTTCAATGGCCAGGGCTTCTTTGGCCATTCGTAGGTAGTCGGTGTCGGTGTGTGTGGTGCGTAAGGGCAGGGTGGGCATGGTATTTCCTGTTTATGCTGCAAAGCGGTTGCCATGCCTTGAGCCAAGCTTGTTTTCAGGGCAGTATATCAAAGCGCAATCCCTATTATTCCTCTTTCTTAGCATTAAACGTGCCAAACGCTCTGGAGCTGTCTCTTATTCTTATGCTGGTTGCTGTGCTGGCGGTTTCGCTGTTCAGGCATTTCCAGCTTCCTGCCATGCTGGGCTATTTGTGCGCAGGCATTCTCATCGGCCCTTATTCGCTAGGAATCGTTCCGGACGCTCCGGAAACACGTCATCTGGCAGAGTTTGGCGTGGTATTTCTGATGTTCTCGATTGGCCTGGAATTCAGCCTGTCCAAGCTGCGTGCCATGCGCCGGGTGGTGTTTGGGCTGGGCATGGCGCAGGTGGCACTGACCATGCTGGGTACGTTTGCACTGGCTTGGGTTTCTCATTATTTCCTGGAGATTGCCTTTAAAACCGCTTTTGTGCTGGCGGGTGCTGCGGCCATGTCTTCCACGGCCATTGTCAGCAAAATGCTGGTAGAGCGGCTGGAACTCGATTCCGCCCATGGCAGGCAAATCATGGGTATTTTGCTGTTTCAGGATTTGGCGGTGGTGCCGCTGCTCATCGTTATTCCAGCATTGGGGAGTTCGGGTTCCAGTCTGGCTATTACCCTAAGTCTGGCGCTGGTAAAAGCCGCACTGGTGCTGGGGCTGATGCTGGTTTTTGGGCAGCGCATGATGAACTGGTGGATGACTTTTGTGGCGCGCAGCAAAAGTCAGGAACTCTTTGTGCTGAATGTGTTGCTGATTACGTTGGGCTTGGCCTGGCTGACAGAGCTGGCAGAGCTTTCGCTGGCACTGGGGGCTTTTTTGGCCGGTATCCTGATTGCTGAAACACAATACCGCCACCAGGTGGAAGAGGATATCAAACCATTCCGCGATGTGTTGCTGGGCTTGTTTTTTGTAACCACTGGCATGTTGCTGAATCCCGAAGTGGTCTGGAACTACTGGCCCTGGGTGCTGGTGCTTACCGTGCTGCCTGTACTGGCCAAACTGGTGCTGATTGCTGGCTTGGCTCGGCTTTTGGGGCCAATGTGGGCACGGCCATTCGCACCGGTATTTACCTGGCACAGGCTGGCGAATTTGGCTTCGTGCTGTTGGCCAATACAGGCAGCATCGGGCTGGGCCTGGTGCCAGACATCTGGTTGCAAATCATTACGGCAAGCATGCTGCTTTCCATGCTGGCGGCTCCCTTCATGATTCAAAATGCCGACCGACCTGGTGCTTAAGGTTTCCCGGCAGGAGTGGCTGCAAAAGTCGCTGGAACTGCACAAAGTGGCCCAGAAAAGTCTGGCGACCACCCGGCATGTGCTGATTTGCGGGTATGGGCGCAGCGGGCAGCATCTGGCGCGCCTGCTCGACAAGCAGGGAATCGACTACGTGGCGCTTGATCTCGATCCCGACCGCATTCGTGAAGCTGCTGCTGCGGGCGATTCGGTGGTGTTCGGCGATGCAGCCCGCCGCGAAACCCTGGTGGCTGCTGGTTTGCTGCGTGCCAGCTGTGTGGTGGTTAGCTTTGCAGAATTCAGGGCCGCAGAAAAAGTGCTGATTGCGGTGCGGCAATTGGCCCCCGCTGTGCCAGTGGTGGTGCGCACTTACGATGAAAGCGATTTGGAGCGTTTAACTGCTGCTGGGGCTACCGAAGTGGTTCCAGAGGTGCTGGAGGGCAGCCTGATGCTGGGTTCGCAGGCGCTGATGCTGGTTGGCGTGCCGGTTGCCCGGGTCATCAAACAGATACGAAAAATTCGCGAATCCCGCTACCAGATGTTTCGCGGGGTGTTCCGGGGGATTGATGACGAGTCCGACATCCCCGATGCGCAATTGGTGCGCTTGCAGTCTCTTGTTGTAGAGCCAGGCGCCAAGGCCGTAGGCCTCACCCTGGCTGAGCTCAACCTGTATGAGTTGAATCTGGTGGTCACCGCGCTGCGCCGAAGCGGGGTGCGCGAACTCGACCCCTCCCCCTCCACCGCGCTACAGGTGGGTGATGTGCTGGTGCTGAAAGGCAAACCCGAGGCTTTGTCTGTGGCCCAGTCGCGGATTGCCGCTAAACACACTGCTGCCTGACTCTCCAGCTTGGTGTGATGCGTGCACCATGAGTGTCTCTTCTCTTCTTCTCTTAAAACCCTTGATAAAAATTGTTGGAACTTCTTGATATTTCAATGCCACTTAGCTTTTTAATCGTGGAGTTCTGGTCGTGTCTGGATTTGCTGTGTCACCCTCAAGCCCCGGCGTTTTTTCGCAGGATATTACGGAGTGCTCCAATAGCCAAACCGCGCAGTTGCAAGCAGGCCAAGGGGCTGGCTTGGTCAGCGCTGCCCGGATTGCGGTGCAAACCACCGCGGATGCCTTGGTTCGGGCGCTGCCCCCCGGTTTGTCGGCAAGCTCTGCGTTTTTTCTTGCCAGCCTGCATGGTAGGGTGGTGAATTGCGTTGATGACCCACGTGCTTCGTTGGCTGCGCTTGTATTATCGGTGAGTAAATTCACTGTGCTAGGCGCCCTGCCTGCTTGATTCAGGCCCCAGCACGGGCGAAAGCCCGGCAGGCCGAAGGTGCGCCACGTATTACATGAAACTTTCTTGACCAGTTTCCCTAATCGGTTTTTTACAAGTGGGGGCTGTGATTGGCTGATGACCTCAGCTGCCAGTTTAGTAAAACTCTTCGGGCTCGTGCAGACCATCGTGCACGTCCATCTGCAACACATCCACATCCGCTCCGGTCTCGTTGTCGTGGTTTAGGTAAACCCCACCTCTAAAATAGGAAAAGCCGCTGGTGCGTTCCAGCTGCCCGGAGTCCTGCGCGGTTTCTACCACTTGGCCATTTTGGTCAAACTTGGTAGCGGTTACTTCGAAAGAGTTTCCATCGGTGGTGATGTTGAGGTTGAAGGTTTCTCCTGGCTCAATGTCCATGAGTTTTGTATCCCCGTTCCACAGGGCGCCATCACGAACCCTGATAAATATTTGCGGTTGATTGGTGTCTGCCGCACCTGGGGTGTTGTTCAACAGTTGCGCCACCGTAAATTTTGTCACCATCGTTGACACGTATGGTTGCATTGAAAGTTCTGGTTGGGCCGCCAGACTTCACTTGCTTGTTGTCAAACCGGAATTCTGAGCGGGCGGACAGCTCGTTGCCGCTTTTGGCACCACGGCCAATTTTGATATTCGTGCCGCCACCGGGCAATTGGGTGGCGCTGTGATGGCCGCTGGCTACTCGTGTGTCCAGTGTGGCGCCGTTGGTGGCCCCACCGCGGTCTCTTTCTTCTTGCAATGGATTGGCTGGAATAGAATGATTTCCCATGGTTTTTCCTTGAAGTCAAGCAGATATCAAAAAGGAAGCTTACTTTTATTTGGTAAATATTTGGCGGCAAGAGTTCGTTTAATTCTTCTCGCTGATCTCGTTTTTGGCGGCCCAATGGTGCGCACACAGCCTGCGCGCTGCTTTTTTGATGGCGGGCTCTACAGCCTGCTTTTCCAATTCCAGCCACACGTTTTTGGCCGATTGCGGCATCACCCCCTTTTTTGGGGATGGTGGGGGGGCGTTCGCTTGAATAGATTGGATTTTCAGGGTGATTTCGGCAATATCCAGGCCCTTGGTTTGTAGAAAATGGATCATAGAGGGCAAAGACTGCCGGATTCTTGCCAGATTGGATGGCGTGCCGACAAACAATTTAAGTGTGCGGTTTTTAAGCGGCCCCACCTGAATGTGTGTGCCGCGCAAACCTTCCCACTGATGCAGCAGTGATTCGATCGCCGCAGTTCGTAAACCTGGCTGAGTAAAGAAGCGCTGTCTTGCCCGCGGTGCAGGCTATCGAATGCAGAAATTGCAGAAGTGGTGCGTTTCATGGCAAGCTGAACCTGACTCATACAGACCCTTTTAGAAAAGGGCTATCCAACACGCAGTATACAGTGCGGGGGAAGAGATGCAGTTGATATTAATGCGAGGCCATTTATCGCGCCCACATGCGGTCAATATAAAAAAAGCGCATCTGTTGTTGGCAGGTGCGGTGCTTACCGGGGCGGTGTGTGCTGCATTTGCGCTGGGGTTTTCGCTGTCGTCCCGATTTGCCGATTCTTTGCCGTTTATGAACAGCCTGAGCGAGCCAGAGCCTGATGCCTATCAAATCAACCCCCTGGATTCCATGGCTGTACGTTTGGCCGATATGGACGCGCAGTTGGCCAGGTTAAATGCCATCGGGCTGCGTTTATTGCGTTCGAATGGCATTTCCCAGAAAGAAATTACCGTAATCGAACCGGTTGGTCAGGGGGGTATTCGCCAGTCCGACGAGCGCCCCTTCACGGTGGATGAGCTTTCTGCCGACTTGCAAAAACTCCAGCATGCTGTGGAAAGACAGGCTGACATTTTCAGCATCATAGATGCCGACCTGCAAATGGCGCGGGTAAAGCGTCAGCGCCTGCCCAATGAAAACCCGCTGGATGAGGCCATTTCGGTGAGCCGGTTTGGTACCCGCATCGACCCCTTTACCGGCAGACGTTCCAGACACGAGGGCATAGACTTTATTGCGCCCACCGGCACGCCTATTCTGGCGGCTGCGGCTGGGGTTGTTGTTAGTGCGGGCTACCACGCAGGATATGGCAATATGGTAGACATCGAGCACAGCAACAACACGGTAACCCGCTATGGGCATGCCTCACGCTTGCTGGTTAAGAAGGGCGACATGGTGCGTTTGGGCCAGAAAATTGCACTGGTGGGCAGCACCGGGCGTTCTACGGGCCCGCACCTGCACTTCGAAGTGCGGGTAAACGATGTGCCCCAAAACCCCAAAAATTTCTGGAAGCCAACGGCTTGCCCGGCCGGGCCTGCCACCGTGGCGGCGCTCAATGGCTTGCTGGCCGAAGATCGCGAACAAGCACCTTAACCTGTATTTTGGCTGCCTGTTCTACCCCGTTCTCACCCGCAGCCTGCAATGGACGCAACGTGCTAAACTAGCAGGCTGTTTGTCTTGGAGGGCAGCGCCTGCTAGGGGTGCTTGCCTTTGTGTTTACGCCGCCTTTTCTGGCCTGCCCGTTCCGAATTATGATCACTAAAGCCCTGAAGACCATTTTTGGCAGCCGCAACGACAGGCTGCTTAAAAGCTATTCCAAAACAGTTGCCCAGATTAATGCGCTTGAGTCCGGTTTCGAGTCTTTGTCCGATCAGGCGCTCCAGGCCAAAACCCCCGAGCTGCGCGAGCGGCTGGCACAAGGTGCCAGTGTGGATGCGCTACTGCCCGAGGCCTTTGCGGTAGTTCGCGAGGCCAGCAAGCGGGTGTTTGGCATGCGCCATTTTGATGTGCAGCTTATTGGTGGAATGGCCTTGCACCAGGGCAAAATTTCTGAAATGCGCACGGGCGAAGGCAAAACCCTGGTGGCTACGTTGCCAGCCTACTTGAATGCACTTACGGGCAAAGGCGTGCATGTTATTACCGTAAACGATTACCTCGCCTCGCGCGATGCCGCCTGGATGGGCAGGCTTTATGGGTTTTTAGGACTGAGCGTGGGGTGCAACCTCTCGCGCATGCCGCATCACCAAAAGCAAGAGGCTTATAAGGCCGACATCACCTACGGCACCAACAACGAATTCGGTTTTGATTACCTGCGCGACAACATGGTGTACTCGGTGCAAGAGCGTGTGCAGCGTGGGCTGGCCTACGCCATTGTGGACGAGGTGGATTCCATTCTTATCGACGAAGCCCGCACCCCTCTGATTATTTCCGGGCAGGCCGATGACCACACCGATTTGTACAAAGCACTGAATAGTGTTCCGGCCAAACTGGAGCGCATGGAACAACCTTCCAAGCCCGGCGAACCCGAGCCCGCAGGCGATTTTTATGTCGATGAAAAAGCCCACCAGATTCAGCTCAGCGAAGCGGGCCACGAAAACGCAGAAACCATTCTGGCCGAAATGGGCCTGCTGCCCGGGGGCGCAAGCCTTTACGATGCTTCCAATATTTTGCTGATGCACCACCTCATGGCTGCCTTGCGGGCCCACAATCTGTTTTTTAAAGATCAGCAGTATGTGGTGCAAAACGGCGATGTCATTATTGTAGATGAATTCACCGGGCGGCTGATGCCCGGCAGGCGCTGGTCGGATGGCCTGCACCAGGCCGTAGAGGCCAAAGAGGGCGTGGCCATTCAGGCAGAAAATCAAACCCTGGCCTCAATTACCTTCCAGAATTATTTCCGCATGTACAGCAAGCTGTCGGGCATGACTGGCACCGCAGACACCGAGGCCTTTGAGTTTCAGTCGATTTACGGGCTGGAAACCGTCATTATTCCAACCCACAGGCCCGCCCAGCGCAAAGATTTTCAGGATCAGATTTTTCGCAACCAAAAGGGCAAGTTGAACGCCATTATTAAAGACGTAGCCGATTGCGAAGCACGCGGCCAGCCCGTCCTGATTGGTACCACCTCCATTGAAAACTCTGAATTGCTGTCTGCGGCGCTTACCCAGGCTGGTCTTGCGCACCATGTGCTAAATGCCAAGCAACATGAGCGCGAAGCCGAAATAGTGGCCCAGGCTGGCAGGCCCAAAGCCATTACCATTGCTACCAACATGGCAGGGCGTGGGACCGACATTGTGCTGGGCGGCAATCTGGAGCGCGAAGTGCAGGCTCTGGAAGCCGATGAATCGTTGGCCGAACCTGCGCGCCAGGCCACCATTGAAAAGGCCCGGGCCGAGTGGAAAGTGCGCAACGAAACCGTGCTGAAAGCCGGTGGCCTGCACATTATTGGCAGCGAACGCCACGAATCGCGCCGCATAGACAACCAGTTGCGTGGCCGTGCAGGCCGCCAGGGTGATGCTGGTTCAT
>JAAURO010000031.1 GCA_012032215.1 Limnobacter sp. | reverse complement strand
ATTTTTAAACATCCGCAGGTTGGACAACCTGCGGTACATCTTCCAATGATCGACAAATGCCACTTTTTTTGACCGAACAAGACGTATCGAAGTCGCTGACGATGGAAGACACGCTCGCCGCTGTCGAAGCCGTCTTCAAAGCCCAGGCTGCGGGCGAGGCGACAAACGAGTCTCGCCGTCGTATGCGCGCGGCGGGCTCGATACTTCAAGTAATGAGCGGCGCCGTCGCGAATTTCGCCGGGTTCAAAGGCCTGCTCGGGCTAAAGGCCTACACGGTAGCGCGTGGCAAACTGGGTGGCGGTGGTGTCGCGCATGTCGTGGTGGCTTTTGCGACCCAGCAGGTCATAGAGCAGGCCTTGGCGCAAGGCCCCTTCGGTGACTTCCATCCCGGTGAGTTCGAGTTCTTCAAAGATGGCTAGCATAATGGCCAGGCCGCCGGGCACGTTGGCTTTTTTATCGGGCTTGATGCCTGCCAGTTCAAAGTGGTGGATGTGTCCGCAGCGCAGCAGTTCTTCACGGATAGCTTGCAGACCTTTGAGATTGATGCCGTGGTCGGTGTGGCCGTTGGCGATGCACAGTTCGGCCAGGGCGCGGGCGGTGCCTGAGGAGCCAATGGCCTGGTTCCAGCCTAGTTCGGTGAGCTGACGGCGCAGCACGGTGACTTCACGCCGGGCTTTGAGTTCGGCTTGCCTGAAAGATTTGGCGCTTACCTGGCCTTCCGGGAAAAACTGGTTGTAAAACGATACACAACCAATGTAGAGGCTTTCCAGGGCAAGTGGATCGTAGTCCTGCCCAACGATGAACTCTGTGGAGCCGCCCCCAATGTCGATCACCAGCCGCTTGCCTTGCCCGATGGGGAGCAGGTGGGCTACCCCGGTGTAGACCAGGCGGGCCTCTTCAGCGCCGGAAATTACGTCGATTTCGAACCCCAATGCTTGCTCGGCTGCTTCAATGAAGGCGGCACCATTGCGCGCCACCCGCACGGCATTGGTGGCTACTGCGCGCACCTGATCGGGGGCGAAAGAGCGCAGGCGCTCGCCAAAGCGGCGCAGTGCTTCCAGGGCGCTTTGCTGGGAGGGGGAGTCCAGCATTTTATCGTTGCCAAGGCCTGCACCCAATCGGACGGGTTCGCGCAGGCTGTCTATGGCGTAAATTTGAGTTTGCGCGTGCGAGTCGTCAATGCGGCCTACCAGCATGCGAAAGCTGCTGGAACCGAGGTCTACGGCAGCGATGAGTTGTGGGTCTGAGGGCATTCGGTGTGGGCGGCACAATGAGCAAAAAGTGCCCCAAGCATGCCACAAAAAAGCCGCTTAACAGTGCCTGTGGACAGAAGAAGCGTGGGGGCGCTGTGGTCAAATACGGAAGGCTTTGGTGGATGTTTTGGCGGTGCTGTGTGCGTGCATGGGTGTTTTTTAGGGGAATGGGTTGTGAAAACTACCAAACGCAGTGAGGTTAAGCCCAATTCAGAGTGGTTCCTGAATCGTGAGCTTAGCTTGCTGGCTTTTAACGAGCGCGTGCTGGCCATGGCCGAGGATGAATCGTTGCCCTTGCTGGAGCGCTTGAGGTTTTTGTGCATTGTGTCGGGTAATCTGGATGAGTTTTTTGAAATTCGGGTGTCTGGGCTTCAAGAGCAAATTCGGCAAAATCCGGAGTTTCGCGAGCTGGACGACCGAAGTTCTCTGGAAACATTCCGGCTGGTGACGGAACACATTCAGGGTTTGGTGCATCGGCAATACGATTTGCTGAACAGCAGGGTGCTGCCTGCGCTCGAAAAACGGGGTGTGGTGGTGCTCACTATTAACCGCTGGAACGAGCAGCAGGCAGAATGGGCCAAGCAGTATTTCAGAGCCGAGGTGTTGCCCGTTCTTACGCCCATTGGGCTGGACCCGGCGCATCCGTTTCCCCGCGTGCTCAATAAATCGCTGAACTTTGCGGTGGAGCTTTCTGGCAAAGATGCTTTTGGCAGGCTTTCCAACGTGGCGATTGTGCAGGCACCACGTGCTTTGCCGCGTGTGGTGAAGTTGCCCAAGGGGCTTTCAGGGCACGAACACGCCTTTGTGATGCTGACTTCGGTGATGCAGGCGTTTGTGCCCGAGCTGTTTCCGGGCATGGAGGTGCATGGGGTGTTTCAGTTCAGGGTAACGCGCAATTCGGATTTGTACGTGGACGAAGAGGAAATTACCAACTTGCGCATTGCCTTGCAAGGCGAGCTGCCGCAGCGCCACTTTGGCGATGCGGTGCGCCTGGAAGTTGCGGACCATTGCACCCCTTCCATGACCAAGCGGCTTTTGACCGAGTTTAATTTAACCGACCAGTCGTTGTTCCGCGTGAACGGACCGGTGAATCTGGGGCGTTTGATGCAGATGTGCGACACCATTGAGCGGCCTGATTTGAAGTTCGCGCCTTTTACGCCGGGTTTGCCTTCTGTGTTGACCAAAGACATGGATTTGTTTCAGGTTTTAAGTCAGGGCGATGTGTTGCTGCACCACCCCTATCAAAGTTTTGTGCCTGTTCTGGATTTTGTGAAAAAGGCTGCCAGCGATCCGCAGGTGGTGGCTATCAAGCAAACCATTTACCGCACTGGCAACGATTCTGAGTTGATGGAGTCTTTGTTGCAGGCCACGCGCAGTGGCAAGGAGGTGACGGTGGTTTTGGAGCTGATGGCCCGTTTTGATGAAGAAGCAAATATTCGCTGGGCTGCCAGGTTGGAGCAGGCGGGCGCACATGTGGTGTATGGCGTAGTGGGGCAAAAAACGCACGCCAAAATGCTGATGGTGGTGCGCCGCGAAAAAACAAAAATGGTCGAACACGTCTGCGCCGTTATGTGCACTTGGGAACCGGCAATTACCACCCAAAAACGGCAAGGCTTTACACCGATTTTGGCCTGCTTTCGGCCAACGAGGCGTTGGGCCAGGATGTGCACGAGGTGTTTAACCACCTGACTGGCTTGGGCCGTGCCAAACGGTTGAACAAAATCTGGAATTCGCCGTTTAACCTGCACAGCAACGTGCTGCTGGCCGTGCAAAAAGAAGCGGAATTTGCCAAGGCGGGTAAAAAGGCGCGGGTAATGGCCCGGATGAACTCTTTGCTGGAACCCCGATTGATCGAGGCTCTGTATGACGCTTCCCGTGCAGGGGTAAAAATTGATTTGATCGTGCGCGGGCAGTGCGCTTTGAAGCCCGGCGTGCCGGGTTTGAGTGAAAACATTCACCTGCGTTCAGTGGTGGGGCGTTTTCTGGAACACAGTCGGGTGTTTTATTTTTACAACGATGGCGCAGAAGATGTATACATTTCCAGCGCCGACTGGATGGACAGAAATTTTTTTCGCCGGGTGGAACTGGCCATTCCGATTGAGGACCCCAGGCTTAAAAAACGCGTCATAGAAGAGGGCCTGAAAGCCATGTTGGCTGACAACGTGCTGGCTTGGGTGTCGGATGCAACTGGCCATTATGAGCGTAAAAAGCCCTCGGGGGCGAGGGTGGTTAATTCGCACGACCAATTGTTGAACAAACTGGCTATTGGGTTTCGGGCTACAGAGTCTGGAACAGGTGCTTAAAGTGCTTTTTGTTTGCGCCTGGGTGGGGCTTTCACGCTATGGCGGTGCGGTGGTTCAAGAAAATGCGGACTGACCACAGCGGCCAGCTTACTGGTCGCTTCTTGCCGGGGTACTATCAGAACCTTGAAATTTGATTGAGTTTTTTTCAGGGCAAACATCATTAATTCTCTTTGGTACTCAGAACGCGGCGTTGCAGCCCCCAAAACCTGGCAAGACGTAGACGACTCTCTGCCCGCCGAGCTGGCCTACAAGCTTGCCTCCGAAGGGGTTGGTTTAATGTGGCGGGGCGATTTTAACAATGCGCGGCAGCTTTTGGCTGCCTTGGGCCGCCGGGTAGACAAAGCCGAAAAACAGTGGCTTAAAAAGCATCCTCTGAATGCACTCACCATGCCCGAGCGTTTTAACCGCCACCGCCAAAACCAGGCTCAGCGGGCAAATCTGCTGAACCGCCTGGTGGTAGAGCTACAGCCTGATTGGCAAATCCCCTTGCGCCGCGCTCCTGATTGGTCGCTGGCGCTGGCCAGTGTGCTGCCGCTGTGCGATCAAACCCGGGTGATATCGCTTCGCGAGCTTCTGGGCATTCAAGGTGCTTACGAATGGGCAAAAAACGGGGTGGAAGTTCCTGCTTTGGGGCAAAAGCGCCGCATTTATCCTGCCTATGGGGTGTATTCTCCGGTACGCAGTGAATACCTTGATTTACTGGCCCAAGCCCCCTTGCCAGCACTGCCCGATTCCAGCACCGGCTTAACTGCCTTCGACATTGGTACTGGCACCGGCGTAATCGCTGCTTTGCTGGCCTTGCGCGGTGTGCAACACGTAGTTGCCACCGATACCGAGCCGCGTGCCTTGGTTTGCGCCGCTGGCAACCTGCAACAACTTGGCATTGCAGGCCAGGTGCAGTTGCAAGAGCACAACCTGTTTCCGCCCGATAATACCCAGGCCGATCTGCTGGTGTGCAACCCACCGTGGTTGCCCGCCAAGCCCGCAAGCCGCCTGGAGTCTGCCATGTACGATCCCGGCAGCCAAATGCTGCTTGGCTTTTTGAAAGGTGCAAAGGCTCACTTGAAGCCCGGTGGTCAAGTGTGGCTGGTGCTTTCTGATTTGGCGCAGCATTTGGGTTTGCGCCCTGCGGGCTTTCTGGAACAAGCCTTTGAGCAGGCGGGGCTGAAGGTGCAAAGCCGCGCAAGCACTCGCCCGGCTCACCGCAAAACCTCTGACAAGCACGACATCTTGCACGAAGCGCGTTGCCAGGAAGTCACCACCTTGTGGGTGTTACAGGCGGCGGTGTGACTGTGCACACTTGCTGCTTTGTGAGCACCTGTGGCTGTTTTTAGCAAGCAGCCACGTTAGAATCAAACCTCCCGGGTTATTACAGGCAAACCATGCTGCCAGCACCAATAGACAGGGCTTCTCTTCGGTGGGAAACCATTTGTGTGGTCATTCTGCTTATTCTGTGGGTGTTCATGCTCAGTGTGAATATTGGCACAGGCCTGATTGCCGGGCTGGTGGTTTTTTCCCTGACACGGTTTGTGCACCGCAGCCTGTGCCGCTGGCTGGCACCCAAGGTGTTGCGTGTGCGCCAACCCGCTTTAAAGTGGTTGGTTTCGCGTCTGCCTGTGGCTTTAACCGCTTTGCTGGTGGCGCTTATGGCGGTGCTGCTGGTGTTTGGTTTCACCTACGCTGTGCGCTTTGTGCTTCAAACCTTAATTGAGCAAGGTCCCAAACTGGTGGAAGAAGCCATTGCCAATCTGGGCCAGCTGACTGCAAATCTCCCCGACTTTGTTCGTGAACAGGTGCCTGGCAAACCCCAAGACCTCTTTAAACTCATCCGCAGTGGTTTGGGCGATAGCCTTGGTTATATGCGCAATTTTGGCGGTGCCAGCTTTTTTATTTTCCTGCAGTTGGTGTTTGCACTTATTCTGGGTGTGTCTGCCGGGCTTATGTCTAGCCGCCCCAACCCCAAGCCACTGGCAGCTGCGTGGTTGGGCACCATGGAGCAGTATGTGCGGTGCTTTACATTGCTGATGGGGGCTCAGGTGTACGTGAGTGCCTGGAATACGTTTTGCACAGCGGTGTTTATTTTTGGCGTACTGCCCTTGCTGGATGTGGTGCTGCCGTTCCGGGAATTGCTGTTGATGTTTACCGCCGTGGCCAGCCTTATTCCCGCTGCCGGCAACATTATGGCAAACACTCTGATTGTGGTGCTTACCCTGCGCCACGGGCCTTTCGTAGCAATGGGTTCGGTCACGTTTCTGTTTGTCATTCACAAGGTGGAATACTTTGTAAATGGCTACATTATTGGCCGCAACGTGCGCGCCAGTGTGCCCGAAATGCTGATTGCCATAATTCTCGGTGAAACCGCATTTGGCCTGCCCGGCCTTATTACCGCGCCGGTTACGTACGCTTTTCTGAAACTGCACTGGCAGCGCTGGGGCTGGGTGTAGCCTGCTTCTTAACCGCCTGTAGTTGCCAAACCAGATGGCTGGCCTTGTTTTTTAGCCAGCGCTTGTGCCAGTTTTTTAACCCGAAATATTTAGGCTTTTGTGCGCTAAAACAATAGCCGGGGTAAACACGGCGGGCTTCCACGGCCTCAAACTGGCCTTCAAAGCCATACAGCTTGGCGTAAGGTTCCGGCCCGCAAAAATACAGGTGGGAATTGCGGGTAATAATATTCACGTGTGTGGGATCCAGAAACGCCTCTTCAGCTGGAAAGCACGGGGTCAGTGCGTAAAAAAGCCCTTGCGGCTTAAGTACGCGGTGAATTTCACTCATTAGCCGGATAAACGGAAACACCGTTTGCCGGGTGGAAAAATTAACCGCTACTCTTGGAATGTGTTCCAGCACATCAAAGGCCGACACCGAATCAAAACTGTTGCTGGCGTAGGGCAGGGGGTCCAGAATCAAATCGCCCTGTTTAAAATGGGGGCCAAGCTCGGCAATGCCCGCGAAAATATCCAGCCCGTGCAATTCGGCTGCCTGGTAGGGGTTTTTGGGCCGGGGGCCGCAGCCCAAATCCAGGTGCCTGGCACCTTGTGTAGTTACTTCAGGAAGAACCATGTCTGTTTGCATTGTGTATCACTACTATGAATCAAGCCCACAGTATGCCGACAACCTGAAGCACTTTTTGCAGTTCGGGTGCCAAGGCTCCGCAGATGTGCTGGTTTTGTTGGCCTCTGAGGCCAGTTTTCGCTTGCCCCAATTGCCCAACGTGAAATACATTCCCATCGAAAACCACAATTTCGATTACGGTGGCCATGCCCAGGTGGTGAATACCGGTTGGGTAGGTGGCTACGACCATGTGTTTTTTATCAACAATTCCGTGCGTGGGCCCTTTTTGCCCGCATATTGCCCAACCGACTGGACAGACGCTTTTTTGCGCCACTTTAGCAACCCACAAGTTGGGCTGGTGGGGGCTAGCATCAATGTGCCGCCTGCCGATTCCAAATACACCACGGGTTACCGCGCCCGACACGGCGGCAGCGGTTTGTGCCCGCATGTGCAAAGCTTTGCTTACGTGTTGTCGCAGACAGCGCTTATTGCTTTGTACGAGGCCGGGTTTTACACATTGCAGGGCGATTGCACCAAAGACCGCCTGATTGTCGATTACGAAATTCATTTGTCGCAACTCTTGCTGTCCAAAGGTTTCAAGCTGGCTTGCCTCATGCCAGAATACAACGCGCTGAATTACGCGCACCTGCCAGCCGAAGCCAACCCTAACCCGGCGGCCCACGGAGGCGATGCCTTTTTTGAGCGCGCCTATTTTGGCCGCACCCCGCATCCGTTTGAAACCGTTTTTGTGAAAACCAATCGCAAGGTATATGCCGACTATTTTTTAAATGCGGTGGCGTATGGCATGTATTGCAACGGCTTATCTGGTGCAAACAATCCCGGTGCACCAAACTTGCTGGGTTTTGGTGCAGAAACGCCGCACCTGCTTAGCCAGCAGGCCAAGGCCGATGCATTGCCCCGTGCGTGGCATGCGTTTAAAAAAATGCTGTGGGAAAAAGTTGATCCCAAGCCATTCAGAAAGCCAAAAGTCCGAAAGCTGGAAGTGGATTAGCTTGAAAACGGCGGGGGTGTCGGCCAGAATTTAATTTGGTGGATTCGAGCGCTTGGCAACCCGACTCCCCTCAAATCTGCTTCCCACTCAATACCAAAACACCTCGCCCTTTCTACGAATGGAGTGCACCGTACAGCCAAACCGTTCCAGTTCCTCGGCACGTTGCGCAGCACGCAATTTTTGCGCTGGTGCTTGGCCCATTTGCGTGCCAGCCAGCTTTGGTCGAGCAGGCGGTTGTTGTGGGCACTGCCTAGCCCGCCTTTGCGGTTGGTGCCCATGGTTTCGCGCAGCATTTTACGGTTACCGACCCATAGTGGTGAATCCACGAGTTGGCCAGTGCAGCGTTGCCTATGCCTTGCTTCAGGCATTCAAAAAAGAAAATGGTGTCTTCAAAGCCAAGCAGCTTGGGCGTGGCACGGAAGTACCCCACCTTGTGCCACACAGATTCATGCACCAGCAGGCACACAGCGTGCGCATAGCCGGGGCGGGTGTGATTCTTCATGCGGGCCTGGTAGTCGCAGGCGGTGGCCAGAAAGTCGTAATCCAGGCTGCCTTCGATCATGGAGGGCGACGCCACCAGCAAATTGTTGGCTTCGGCTTGGGCTATCAGTTGTTCTATCCAGTCGTGGCAAAACAGAATGTCGTTGTTCATGATGACTGTCCACTCGGTTTGCAGTGCCAGCGCGCCCTGATTCCAGGCCACACCACAACCCAGGTTCTGGTTGTTTTTGATCAGATGTGCATCTTTGAGTGTGTTGATGTACTGCCAGGTGCCATCGGTGGAGCCATTGTCTACAATTACCAGCCGACTCATGTCAAAATTGCTCTGTAGCAGGCTTTCCACACAGCGTTGGGTGTACTCCACTTTGTTCAGGCAGGCAAAGGTTGCTGAATAGTTTTTCATAATCATTTTAATTAAACGGTTTTAAGTCCAGGGCCGGGGCAACCCATGCAGCTTTTCAAGCTTGATTCTATTCTCTTCGGTGTATTCGGGCTGGCTGGCATGGCATTTGCCTTGAAAAAGAGCATCAATGCCGTTGTCATTTTTATGTTTCTGGTGGGGCTGGTGTGGCTGGTGCGCAATGTGCAAGCCATTCGCAACGCGCCTCGCGCCTTGCATTGGGCGGCGGCTCTGCTGGCAGCCCAGGGCTTATTAACGCTGCTGCTGGGTGCCTTCCAGGGCGAGCTGAATAGGCCGCAACTTGCTGAAAACGCACGATATTTTGCTTGTGTGCCTGCTCTGTACCTGTTGTTCTTGCATGCCAAAAAAGCAGCACTTCAAGGTGTTTTTTGGTGCTGTTTGCCTGTGCGCCTTTGCTGATTTTGGCCGAGCACTGTTTGTTGCCCAATGGGCAAGAGCGGTTCAGTACCCGTTTGCTCAACATCAATCTGGCTGGGGTGGTGGGTGCTTTGTACCTGCTGTTTTTTGGTGGTTTGGCCATGGCTGCCAACTCGCGCTGGCTGAAGGTGTTGTGGGCAGTGTCTGCCTTGGCCGGTGGCTATATTTCCATGGCGTCCGAAACACGCTCTGCTTGGGCATCGGTGCTGGTAGGCGTGGTGCTTTTAATTGTATACCGATTGCCTGGATTTAAGCGCCAGCTTGTGGCCTTGGTGGGTGCAGTACTGTTGGGTGCGGTGCTGTTGCATGTCAGCGTGAAGGTGGAAAGCCGTGTGCAAGAGGCTGGGAAGGAGTTTCAGGATTGGGTGGCGGGGCTTAACAAAGACACCTCAACGGGCATTCGGCTTTCTCTGTACCACGGTGCTTTGGCTGCCGCCGCTGAGCATCCGCTGGTGGGCTACGGCGAGGCCGCGCAGTTCGAAATGGTGCGCGAAAGGGGGCTTACCGAGTTGTACCAAACCCCCGGCTTCGCAGCAAAATGTGGCTGCATTCTGGCATACACAATCACTTTTTTAGACCGGTTGCTGACCCACGGTGTGGTGGGCATGTTGCTCACCCTGTTTTTGTTTTTGCTGCCGCTGCGCTGGTTTTCCGGGGTGTCGTTTATGCAGCTGAAGGCATTGGCTTTTGAAGACGCGGCCATTCTGTATTTAGGCTTTTGTACTTCGGTGGTGTACACCATCAATGGACTTACCCTTAATTTCGGACCGAAATTTTTACACAGTTTTTTTGGTTTTGTGTTTGTGCTGGCCTGCATCGTGTGGGTGCGCCAAGAAGGCTGCACCCATGCCAAAAACACGCAACCCACAAACCGTCATGCTTAAAAACAGCTAAGCCAAAAACAATCTGTAGGCCGGGTTGCTGGTTTCTTCCCATGCGCGGTAGCCTAGGCCGTCAACAAATTTCCGCAGTTGTTCTTCTTGCCCGGTAGGCACCTGTATGCCCACCAGAATACGGCCATAGTCCGAGCCATGGTTGCGGTAATGAAACAGGCTGATGTTCCAGCTCGGGTTCAGGCTGGTTAAAAATTTAATCAGTGCGCCGGGGCGTTCTGGAAACTCAAAGCGGTACAGCACTTCCTGGGCAGCTATCTGGTTGCGTCCACCCACCATGTGGCGCAGGTGCGTTTTGGCCATTTCGTCATCGGTGAGGTTAAGCGCCTCAAAGTTGGCTTGCTGAAAGGTGCTTAGCAGTTCGGTGGCTTCTTCGCGTGTGCGGGTTTGCAGGCCCACAAAAATATTGGCTTTGTCGCTGTCTGACATGCGGTAATTAAACTCGGTCAGGTTTCTGGGGCCCAGCAATTCGCAAAACCGCCTGAAGCTGCCGCGTTCTTCGGGAATAGTGACGGCAAACAAGGCTTCGCGCCGCTCGCCTACTTCTGCACGTTCGGCCACAAAACGCAGGCGATCA
>JAAURO010000030.1 GCA_012032215.1 Limnobacter sp. | reverse complement strand
GTCGCGTGGTTCGGGCTCACGGTCACCGCGGCATCAGCGAACGCCAGGCCTGCCTTCAGCAGGTTCACCTTGCCGTGCCACTCCATCTGGCGCCAGTTGTAGAGCGACCAGGGCAGGCCGAGGTCCGGCATGATCGGGTGCGTCGGGTTCGGATGCACCTGGTACTTTCCGGTCGGATTGGTCCGCTTGAACTGGCGGATCTCGCGCTGACGCGGCGTCTCGCCGCGGCGATAGTCGCGATCGTAGTCGTAGCGGCGCGAGCGGTAGCGCGGCCGGCTATCGTAGTCGTATTGGTGGCCGCGGTTGTAGTAGCCGCGTGGGGCCAACCCGCAATTGTTCACGGCCCATTGCGGCTGCACGCTCGTGCACTGCCCGCCTTGGCGATACACCTGGCAGACCAGGCCGTAGGGCGGGTTGTCGGTGCTGTAGGGCGGACCTGCCGGTCGGCCATAGGCATCGAAGCACTGGCCCGTGGCGGCCGAGGCGGGGTTGGCGGCGGCCAGCGCCGCGACGGCACGATCAGCTACGGCCTCTCCTCCTATGGCTATGATGCCCGCGTTGCCGATGAGTTCAAGATTTTTACCAACATTAACAGCACGATTGTTGATCCCAAAAATTTTGATGAAAAAAGTTTCGTGGATTTCAAGGGTGATGTGTGCATCATTCCCCCCAATTCTTTTGCCTTGGCCCGAACGGTGGAGTATTTCAGGATTCCCAGAAATGTATTAACTATTTGCCTGGGTAAAAGCACCTATGCGCGTTGTGGAATCATTGTGAATGTCACACCTTTTGAGCCCGAGTGGGAGGGGTTTGTTACTTTGGAGTTTTCCAATACCACTCCTTTACCCGCTAAAATTTACGCCGGCGAGGGGTGTGCCCAAGTGCTGTTTTTTGAAAGCAATGAAGTGTGCGAAACTTCCTACAAAGACAGGGGGGGGAAATATCAGGGTCAGCAAGGGGTTACCTTGCCGCGCACCTGATAACTCCTGCTGTTTGAGCAAAGGCCTGTCGCGTGTTTTCGTTTAAAAATAAGGATTGTATTTAATTCTTTGACCTTTATAGCCATGATCGAGGCTGTATTTTGCCAGTAGTGTGGCCATGCCCAGGCAGACAAGGAAAAGGCGCAGGCCAGTGCACCAATTACGCCAATACCAAACTTTCCGGCAATTGTGCCCCAATGCAGCGCTACAAAAATATAGGTCAATGTGGTTGCAGTCAGGCAGAGCCGAATGCCTATCACATCACCAAGTCCTTGGCTCGCCAGTTTTCTGTTCAGCCAGAAAGCCGCGTGTTTGTCAAAACTGGTAGTAAGCTTGGCTGCCACAGAGTAACTAAACCGGCTAATACCTATTAAAGTTCTGCAGAAGGTTCCGTAGTTTTGCGGGTTGGCCAACATGTAACCGCTGTGCCAGCGGCGTGCAGCGTGCACGCCTTTCAGGCTTTTCAGGTGTGTGCCATCCAGTTCATCGGAAAGGCGGTTTATTCCTTGCTGCGCCCAACCACATAGCTTGGGGCCAAGCCGGTTTTTAAGTCTGTCCAGAATGGCCAGTTTAACTTTTAGCGTGTTTCTTTCCAGTGCAAGCAGGCTACTTTTACTAAAGACAGATTGTTTTTTTTCAATTACCTCTGTAATTTCGGTATTTTCTATTCGGGAGAAGTTGCTGAACTTGCAGGTACACCCGTGCATGCTTTCAGCCAGCAGAGCCAGAATGGATAGGAGAAGAGAAGTGCCGTAGCCTGCACAACCGATGGTTTTTGTGCCAAGAAAAGGAATGGTTAAGGGAATGTTAATAGCCGTAACCAGTAAACGGGCTACCCCCGTTGCGAAGATGGTGCGTGCGTTGAGTTCATTGCCGTCTGAAATGGCATTTCTTATTCCTGTCTCTAATACAGACGACATATCGGCAAAGAATTCGCCCGCTTCTTCCATGCGTTTGGCGGTGTGAATTAAACCACGGATAAACCCCGTTGAAGCCAGCGGAGGATGGGTGAGTAGTTTGTCGGCCCCCTCTTTTAATCTACTCCATTTAAAGGCCCGAAACCGCTGCCATTTTGATTGGTGTACGAGTTGTGGATTGCCGTGCAGAGAGAATAGATCGGTTGTAGAGCCACGCCCGGCTATTCTTGTTCGCATCTCCTCAAAACGCGGCCCTGCTTTTTTGTATTGGCCCTCGTATCTTACTAAATTTAAAGAAGGCCCTAAGAACGAGGCTAAAATACCATTCATTGTTTTTTTATGTTTTAACTGCTCTGGAAGGCCAAATTAAACCGCATTCATATGACATGCGAATTACAATGGTTTAGATCACATTTGGGGGGTATGCCCCAGGCTTCTGCACAAAGGATTTTGAATGAAATTTCGTTTCCCTATTGTCATTATTGATGAAGACTTTCGCTCGGAAAATGCTTCGGGTCTGGGTATCCGCGCCTTGGCGGCGGCCATTCAGACTGAAGGGGTAGAGGTGCTGGGTGTCACCAGTTATGGTGATTTGTCACAGTTTGCTCAGCAGCAAAGCCGTGCCAGTGCGTTTATTCTGTCTATCGATGACGAAGAGTTCGGTGCGGGAAGCGATGCCGAGGTTGATGCGGCACTGGAAAACCTGAAAAACTTTGTGGCTGAAATTCGCTTTAAAAACGAAGACATACCTATTTATATTTATGGTGAAACCCGTACTTCACGGCATATTCCGAACAGTGTGCTTAAAGAGCTGCATGGGTTTATTCACATGTTTGAAGACACTCCCGAATTTGTGGCACGGCATATTATCCGCGAGGCCAAGTCTTACCTCGATTCACTGTCGCCGCCGTTTTTTCGGGCCTTGGT
Organism: Limnobacter sp.; assembly: GCA_012032215.1. GTDB lineage: Bacteria > Pseudomonadota > Gammaproteobacteria > Burkholderiales > Burkholderiaceae_B > Limnobacter. The sequence goes on along the minus strand of JAAURO010000030.1, from coordinate 7,976 downwards.
GCACTATGCACAAGATGGATCGTATTCCTGGCACTGCCCTGGCCATTCAGGGGGGGTGGCATTTCTAAAAAGCCCGGTTGGGCAAATGTTTCACCAGTTTTTTGGTGAAAACATGCTGCGGGCTGATGTATGTAATTCAGTAGATGAACTGGGCCAGTTGCTAGACCACACAGGGCCTGTAGCGGCCTCTGAGCGCAACGCGGCACGCATTTTTAACGCCGATCACTGCTTTTTTGTGACCAACGGCACGTCTACTTCCAACAAAATGGTGTGGCATGCCAACGTGGCTCCCGGCGACATTGTGGTGGTAGACCGCAATTGTCACAAATCCATTTTGCATTCAATTACCATGACAGGCGCCATTCCGGTGTTTTTAACGCCTACACGCAACCACCTGGGCATCATTGGTCCCATTCCCAAAAAGGAGTTTCAGCCGGAAAGCATACGCCGCAAAATTGAGAAACACCCTTTTGCCAGCAAGGCCAAAAACAAGGTTCCGCGTATTTTAACCATTACCCAAAGCACCTACGATGGTGTGCTTTACAACGTGGAAATGATTAAGGACATGCTGGGCACCACCATAGATACCCTGCATTTCGACGAAGCCTGGCTGCCGCATGCCAGTTTTCATCCTTTGTATGTGAATATGCACGCGATTGGCAAAGACAGGCCTCGCACCAAAGAATCGATTGTTTTTGCCACCCAGTCTACCCACAAAATGTTGGCCGGTTTGTCGCAGGCCTCGCAGATTCTGATTCAGGATTCCGAAACCCGCAAGCTGGACCGCCATGTGTTCAACGAGGCTTACCTGATGCACACCTCCACCAGTCCGCAATATGCCATTATTGCCAGTTGCGATGTGGCTGCAGCCATGATGGAGCCGCCAGGCGGACGTGCATTGGTGGAGGAAAGCATTCTGGAGGCTCTCGATTTCAGGCGGGCCATGCGCAAGGTGTCTGCCGAGTTTGGTAACGACTGGTGGTTTACCGTGTGGGGCCCGGAGGTGCTCAACGAAGAGGGCTTAAGCAGCAAAGACGACTGGATGCTGCATGCCAAAGACGATTGGCACGGTTTTGCGCACCTGGAAGAGGGGTTCAATATGCTGGATCCCATTAAGGCTACGATTGTGAACCCTGGCTTGAATGTGAAAGGGCAGTTTGCCGAGTGGGGTATTCCGGCCTCGATTGTTACCCGGTATTTGTCTGAACACGGTGTGATTGTTGAAAAGACCGGTTTGTATTCGTTTTTTATCATGTTTACCATTGGCATTACCAAAGGCCGCTGGAACACCATGCTTACTGCGTTGCAGCAGTTCAAAGACGATTACGACCGCAACCAGCCGCTGTGGCGCGTTATTCCAGAATTCTGCCAAAAATACCCCATTTATGAACGCGTGGGCCTGCGCGATTTGTGCCAGCGCATTCACGACATGTACCGCAAGCGCGATGTGGCCAGACTTACCACAGAAATGTATTTGTCGGACATGCAGCCCGCCATGGTGCCGGCCGATGCCTATGCTAAAGTGGCTCACCGCGAAATTGAACGTGTGTCCATAGATGCGCTTGAAGGCCGTGTTACCTCTGCCTTGTTGACGCCTTACCCGCCGGGTATTCCGTTGCTGATTCCGGGCGAAATATTCAATGCCACCATTGTGGAATATCTGCAGTTTGCCCGCGAGTTCAATTTGCTGTTTCCCGGTTTTGAAACCGATATTCATGGCTTGGTAGAAGTGAGCGATGAGCTTGGTAAAGCGGCTTATTTTGTGGATTGTGTGAAGTAGCCTGTTGGTGAAAGTAGTAACTTGATAGATTTAAATGGAGATGTGACTTATGCCACCGAGTTCTGTTGATAACAATAACCCAGCCGTTGACCCACACACCGGGCAGTCTGGTGAATCCTCAAATAATCAGGGTTCTGAGCCTGGTGGAAGTGCTGTAAGGTCTGGCGTAAAGGCAGTGACACGTGATTTAATCGAAGCGTTAGAGGGGGGGCAAGCCGGGCTTGGCGCTGCTGCTTTGGCCTTTCTGCGCGGCAACCTGGGGGAAGGTTTACGCGCCGATTCGAATGCCCAGCCCGGCGCTGAACAGGAAGCCCCTGGAACGGAGCCTGCTCAAGGGGCAACGCGTGCGCCTAATGCCGCTGCGCGGGAATTCATAGCCCAGACCTCGGCATCACACCGAGGACACTGATAGCCAGAATGTTTTCTGTTCCCGCCTGTGGGCAAGCCACATGCGGGAATCAGGGCAAGCTGAAAAGCAGATTGTGCTATGTGCATTGCCGATGCATCTTGCCAAGACTTTCTTGCAGGTCTGTGATTAAATCTTCTGGTGCTTCCAGCCCGATACACAAGCGCACGGTGGGGCCTGCGTTTCTCCGGTATTGCTGACGCAACCCATTGAAACGGGCAGGAGGCAGCTGCACCACGGTGGCCAGGCTTTCTGGCCCGCCCCATGAATAGGCAATGTGGAACAGCTTTAGTTCGTCCACGAAGGCTGCAGCGTGGTTGTCGGTAAATTCGGGTTTAAACACTACTGAAAACACACTGGCAGCAGCGCTAAAGTGGTTCACAAAGGCCTGGTGGCCTGGCGCATCGGGCATCAGCGGGTGTAGCACGCACAGCACCTCGGGCTGGGCTTGCAGCCACTTGGCGATTTGCAGGGCGTTTTCTGCCTGGTGGTGGTAGCGCAGGGGCAGGGTAAGCAGGCCGCGCAGCACCAGTGCGCAATCTTCTGGCGAGACGCACAGGCCCAGCACGCGGTTTTTGCGCTCGATGGCGGCAAATACTTCGGTGTTGTCTGCCAGCACGGCGCCCATCAGCACGTCTGCGTGGCCGCACTGGTATTTGGTGAGCGCCTGCACACTGACATCGAAGCCAAATTCAAAGGGTTTAAAGGCAATGCCTGCTGCGTAGGTGTTGTCGATGGCCAAAAGTGGGGTGCGGACAGCTGCCTGAGACAAAGGGTTGTCGGCTGACTTTTTGTCGGAAGACAGGTTGCCAGAGTGCTTGCGCTGGGCAACAAGATCAAAAAAGTCCTGCTTGACGATTTTTTTTAGTTCGGCCAAATCGGGGGTTTCAAAGGTTAAAGACCCTGGCGCTTCTACCCAAACAAGCCGCGTTTCAGGTGTTAATTGATTCGCGAGCGTTTGTAAATCCATGGGGTTGTAGGTGCTAAAGGAAATGCCTGCGCTGCATGCCAAATCTTTGGCCAACAGTTGCGCCGGGCCATACACATTGTCTGGCAGCAGCCAGTGGTCGCCGGTTTTTAACAGGCCCAATACGGTGGTGGCAATGGCGCTTAAACCGGAAGGCACAATCAGGCCGTGCTGGCAGCCTTCCAACATGGCCAGTTTTTTGGCCAGGGTGAATTGTGTGGGGTTGCCGTGCACGCCGTAGGAATAATCCAGCCCTAGGGGGTTAATGGCGGCACGCTGGGCCGCGGTGTTTTCAAAAAACAGGCTGGACCCCCTGTACACCGGGGTGCTTAGGCTTTTAAATCCCTCTGGCCCTATGGCTTGGGTATGGACCAGCCGGGTTTGCAGGTGGGTGTTTTTCAGGATTTCATTGGGTTTAAAGGTGCTCATGGCTTGTGGTGTGTGTAACGTGTTTTGGGTTTACAGCGTTTTGATGAGAACCTGGGATTTCCGGTTCCAGTCGTACAGTTTTTTGCGTTCAATGGGCAGGCGGTTTACATCGCCCACCACAAAGCCGCGCTTCAGGAAAAAATGGCTGGTTTGTGTGGTGAGTACAAACAGGTATTTGCCACCTTGCTTGCGGGCTTGCATTTCTGCTTTTTTCAGCAAGCGCTCGCCATCGCCTGTGCCTTGCCAGGAAGGGTGAACGACCAGGCAAGCCAGCTCAAAAAAGTGTTCCGGGTATTCGTACAGTGCTGCGCAGCCCCACAAAATGCCGTCGTGTTCCAGCACAATAAATTTATCGATGTCGCGTTCTATGCGGTCGCGGCCTCGGCGTACCAGTGTGCCGTTGGTCTCCAGAGGTTCTATCAGGGTTTTGATGCCGCCTGCGTCGTCGAAGGTGGCCTGGCGCAGGCTTTCCAGGTTTTGCTGGGAAATCATGGTGCCCACGCCGTCGTGGCTGAAGAGTTCAAGCAGCACGCTGCCGTCTTGCCCAAGCGACACCATGTGGGCGCGGCTTACCCCGCCTTCAATGGCTTGAATGCACGATTCCAGAAAATCTTTGGTGAGTTCGTCCAGGTGGTCGGCTTGCAGCAGGTTGCGGGCGCTGTCGAGTTCGAGTTCTTCAAGCAGCTGCCCATCGGCATTGTGAATGCCTGCCACTTCGCTGATAAAAATGAGTTTGTCGGCCCGAATAGCGCGGGCGGTGCTGGTGGCTACGTCTTCCATGGCCAGGTTAAATGCCTCGCCAGTGGGCGAAAACCCAAGGGGCGAAGCAGCACTATGGCGTTGCTGTTCAGGCTTTGGAAGATGGCGTTGGTGTCTACCTTGCGCACCAGCCCCGTGTGTTGTAAATCGACGCCTTCCATGATGCCCATGGGGCGGGCGGTGACAAAATTGCCGGAAATAACCCGCACGGCAGAATGTGCCATGGGGGTGTTGGGAAGACCCTGCGAGAACGCGGCTTCGATATCCAGTCGCAATTCGCCTGCTGCTTCTTTGGCGCATTCAAGGGCGGCTTTGTCGGTTACGCGCCAACCCTTGTGAAAGCACGGGGCGATATTACGTAGTGTCAGTTGTTCTGCCACTTGTGGGCGCGACCCATACACCAGCACAATGCGCATGCCCATGGCGTGCAGCAAGGCCAAATCCTGGGCCAGGGCATACAGGTAACCTTGGTGGGCCAATTCGCCATCGATAGCGACTACAAAGGTTTTTCCGCGAAAAGCATGAATATAGGGCGCCACCATGCGCAGCCAGTCTACAAACGGCTGCGAGTTGGGCGGAGGCGGCAATCCGGGGTTTTGCTCGGGGGAAGGCGTTTGTTCAGTGTGGCTTTCAGTCATGGATGCTGGGGGTTAGGGCTGGTATTTGATTATAATTTGCACAATTGCTCCGTCCAGTTTTCGTAAGGTATGAATCAACACCTGTGTCTTTAAAAGAACAAATTCAAGCGGTTTTACCACCAAAGCCCTCTGCCTTGCGTATTTCTTATCCTGAGGGTTTGCCTGTTTCTTTGCGCCGCGAGGAAATCAAGAGCCTGATCAGCAGCCACCAGGTTGTGATTGTGTGCGGCGAAACGGGTTCAGGAAAAACCACGCAGTTGCCCAAAATGTGCCTGGAACTCGGGCGTGGGCAAAACGGTGTTTCCATTGTACACACCCAGCCACGCCGCTTGGCTGCTACTGCTACTGCCAGGCGCATTGCCCAGGAACTGGAATGCGAGCTGGGCGAGCAGGTTGGTTTTAAAATCCGGTTTCAGGACAAAACCCACAAGCACACGGCTATCAAGCTGGTTACCGATGGCATTTTGCTGGCCGAAAGCCAGCGCGATCCCCTTTTTAAAGCCTACGACACCATTATTATTGATGAGGCCCACGAGCGCAGTCTGAACATTGATTTTCTGCTGGGCTACCTCAAAGAAGTGCTGCTGAAAAGGCCCGATTTAAAGCTGATAGTTACTTCCGCCACCATTGATGCCGAGCGTTTTTCCACACATTTTGCCAATGCTTTGGGCCAGCCTGCACCGGTTATTGAAGTGTCGGGGCGCTTATACCCCGTTGAGGTGCGCTACAAAGACCCCGCCGGGTTCGACCCCAGGCAGCGTGCCAAAGCCGGTCAATCTGCCGCCGTGACAGAGGTGGACGAGGATGCCTTGGTGGCCGCAGCCAAAGAAGCCGTCGATGAGCTGTGCGCACTGGGCAGTGGCAATATTCTTTTTTTCCTACCGGGCGAACGCGAAATACGCGATATGGCCAAAGTTCTGCGTGCGCACGTAGACCACGGCATGGGGTATACACAGGGCATGGAAATTTTGCCGCTGTATTCGCGACTTTCTGCCGCCGATCAAGATCGTATTTTTCGGTCTTCGGGCACGCGCCGCATTGTGTTGACCACCAACGTGGCAGAAACTTCGCTGACCGTGCCCGGTATTCGCTATGTCATAGATACCGGTAGCGCACGGGTGAAGCGCTACAGCTACCGCAACAAGGTGGAGCAGTTGCAGGTGGAGCGCATTTCCAAAGCCTCGGCCAATCAAAGGGCTGGACGTTGCGGGCGAGTGGCTAGCGGGGTGTGCATTCGCCTGTACTCAGAAGAAGACTTCACTACCCGGCCCGATTTTACCGATCCGGAAATTGTGCGCAGCTCGCTGGCGGCGGTTATTTTGCGCATGAAAAGCCTCCACCTGACCGATGTAGAGCAATTCCCGTTTTTGCAGCGCCCACCGGGGCGCGCCATTGCAGACGGTTACCAGTTGCTCACCGAACTGCACGCTCTGGATGACCAAGGCCGCTTAACCCGCATTGGCAAAGACCTTGCCCGTTTGCCCCTCGACCCGCGTATTGCACGCATGCTTGCTGAAGCTGCGCGCTTTGGGGTGCCTGCATGAAGTGCTGATTGTGGCCAGCGGCCTTTCTGTACAAGACCCACGGGAAAGGCCACACGATGCACGCGAAGCGGCAGATCATGCCCACAAGCAGTTTTTGTCCGCGGAGTCTGATTTCTTAACGCTTTTAAACATATGGCAGTGGTACCAGCACGCCAAAGAAAACCGCGAAAGCCAAAAGGAGTTGCGTCAAAAAACAAGCAATCGGTTTTTGTCGTCCAACCGCCTGCGCGAGTGGTCGGAAGTGCATGTGCAGTTGGCAGGTTTGGCCAAAGAGCAGGAGTGGTCGGTTAACCAAACCCCCGCCACGGAAGACCAGATACACATGGCTTTGCTTGCCGGATTGCTGGGCAATGTGGGGCTGCGCCACGAAAGCGAACCCGTGTATTTGGGTGCAAGAGGCATCAAATTTGCTATTCATCCGGCCTCGGGCCTGCAAAAAAAGGGAGGCAAGTGGGTAATGGGAGCTGAACTGGTAGAAACCACCAGGCTGTATGCCCGCACGCTGGCGAAAATTCAGCCTGAATGGCTGGAAAAACTGGGTGGTCACTTGCTGAAAAAAGCCACACCGACCCCCACTGGGAGAAAACAGCGGTCAGGCTGTGGCCCTTGAAACCGGCACAATATACGGCCTTCCGGTTTATAGCCGGCGGCGGATTAGCCTGGCCGCGCATGATCGTCAGGAAGCCCGAAAGCTTTTGATTACCGAAGGCTTGTCGCAGTGTGAAGTAAAAAGCAACCTGCCTTTTTACCGCCACAATTGCCAACTGATTGCCGAGCTGGAAAAGCTGGAGCACAAGGCGCGCAGGCAGGATATTCTGGTGGACACCTCGCTGATAGCGGCTTTTTATGAGCAGTACGTGCCCGAAGAGGTGTTTAACGAGAAAAGTCTGGAAAACTGGGCCAAAACAGCCAGCGCGGAAACCTTGCAGGCCCTCCACCTGAAAAAGAGGATTTGCTGAACAGGCAGGCGGGGGGAATCAGCACCGATTATTACCCCAAAAGCATGGAATGCGCAGGGCTTTCTTTTGCGCTCACCTACCATTTCGAGCCTGGCAGCCCGCGCGATGGTGTAACTGCACAAGTGCCCTTGCTGCTGCTCAACCAGTTAAACCCGGTGCGCTGTGAATGGCTGGTGCCGGGCATGCTCAAAGACAAAGCGTTGCTGCTGCTCAAAAGCCTGGCGCAAAAACTGCGCAGACACTGTGTGCCGGTGCCCCAGTTTGCGGAGCAATTTACCCAGGCTCATCTAGACCCCGCACTGTGGAACAAACCGCTGTTGGAGCGGCTGCAAACCTATATTGTAGACAACACCCCAGCACGCCCTGCGTTAAGCGACTTTCGCGTGGAAACCTTGCCGCCGCACCTGTTCATGAACTTCAAGCTGGTAGACGAACACGCAAGACAACTCGATATGCAGCGCAGCCTGCCTGCGCTTAAAGCCGAATGGGGGCAA
>JAAURO010000029.1 GCA_012032215.1 Limnobacter sp. | reverse complement strand
CCTATCTGCTCCAGGCCTGCACCATCGAGTAGTTCCCATTCCATAAATCCGGCGGTCTGGCCCACATAACCATAGTGGATGTTGGACCAGATGTCATAAAAATAGCGCCTGTCGCCCCATGCGTGGTAATTTTGCACGGTAGAACTGCGTGGAGTAAAACATGCCCCTATAACGGGTTTGTGATCCCAACTGCTGTTTTGCGCAACCATGTAAGTCCAGATTCCCCACGCAATGGCTTTGGGGTGGGCCAGACCAAAGGCGGTGTGGCCTATCACGAGGGTTTCATTTTTCAGGCTGGTTTGGGTAATGCCCAGCCAGCGCAGGCCGCGTTCCAGCAGATCCCATTCCATCAGGCCTTTGTGCAGGCGGCCTGACAGGGTGTTCAACCGCTGCATGGCGTGCACGGCATCGCCCATGATGTTGGTGCGCATTTGCTGAACCATGTAACTGGCTATGGGCGTAAGTTCATCTGGAAAGTTGGGGTCTTGGGGGTTGCTGCTGTGGGTGGGCTCGGGGCATTGTTGGTTCATGGCGTTTTACAGTTTTTTTCCAACGCCGCGTTATAGCCTGCGCTAACAGTGGGGCGGGCTGCGCCGGTTGCACTCTGTGGGGTGTACTCTTCCAGGAATTCGGCAAACTTGAGAGTCAGTATTTCGGTGTCTGGGCTGTCGCCATTGCCCAGGGTTAAATCGATACTGGCTACCACGATGTCTTTCATGCGCAGCTTGAAGTATTCAAGTGGTTTTTGCCCTGCCTTGCGTTTTACCAGTACGGCCGTGGGGTAGTGCATGCCAATACAGGCTTGGGCCCGCAGGGTGGGAGAGGCTTGATCCAGCGCCTTGAAAACCCGCAGCTCTTTAAGGTTTCCTGCACCGTGGCAACCCATGCCACCCGATTGTACGGAGACGTTTTGTGAAAACGCCCCAATGCGCTTCGTGCACAACAATGGCGTCTTTGTATTGGGTATCGGTGGATTCGCCTTTGATGCCGGCGATCACAAGCAGCATGTCAGCTTGCATGGTGTTTCCTTTGTGTTGTGTAAAAATACTATTTAAAAACCACCATGTTGTCGCGGTGAACCACCTCGGGTTCAACTCCAGATAACCCAGCTAGGCTTTCTATTGGCGGCAGTAGGGTTTCCCACAAATTTTCCGAACCTCCGCAGCGGCATAATTCACCAGCCCACGCGCAATTTCCTGCCCTTGCGGGTTCAGGCAAGCCACGAGGTCGCCGCGCTGAAAACGGCCTTGGCAGGCAGTAATTCCAATCGGCAGCAGGCTGGTATTTTTTTTGTTCAGCGCCTGAGCGGCGCCTTCGTCCAGGTGCAATTGCCCTTTTACCTTTAGGTGGTCGGCAAGCCACTGCTTTCTGGCAGCAAGTGGGGTCATGGACGAGCGCAAACAGGTTCCAAGGCGCTCGCCCTGCAGCACGCGCGACAGCACTTCCGGTTCATGACCAGATGCAATAACAGTGCAGGCACCACTGCGTGCCGCACGCCTTGCGGCCTGTATTTTGGTAAGCATTCCCCCTGTGCCCACTGCCGTGCCTGCGCCACCCGCCATGGTCAGTAAAGCAGGGTTTTCTGCCTGTTCTTCAAACACGAAGGCAGCATGGGGGTTTTGGCGGGGTCGGATTCGTACAGGCCTTGCTGGTCGGTGAGTATCAGCAGGCAATTCGGCTTCCACCAGATTGGTGACCAATGCGGCCAGGGTGTCGTTGTCGCCAAAACGGATTTCATCGGTGACCACCGTGTCGTTTTCATTGATGATGGGCAGCACACCGTGGTTTAGCAAGGCGAACAGAGTGGAGCGGGCATTGAGGTAGCGCTCGCGGTCGGCCAAATCGGCGTGGGTTAACAGCACTTGGGCACACACTTGACGGTGCGGAGCAAAAGCGCGTTCGTAGGCATGCACCAGGCCCATTTGCCCCACTGCGGCGGCGGCCTGCAGCGCGTGCAGCTCGTGCGGGCGTTTTGGCCAGTTCAGGCGTTTAAGGCCCTCGGCAATGGCACCAGATGACACCAGCAACACTTCGTAGCCCTGGGTTTTTAACGCCGCAATCTGGTTGGCCCAGGCTTTAATGGCGGCCATGTCTACCCCGCGCCCACCTGCCGTCACCAACGAACTGCCCACTTTAACCACCAGGCGTTTGCCACGAAACACGCGCTCAGGCGTATGCGTACTCATGGTGTGTCTTCGGCTTCGCCCAGACCCACAAAGCGAACATCCACGGTGGGCGGGTACTGCACACGCAGTTGGTCGGCCAAATCGGCGTAAATTTCTTTCATGAGTTGCTCGGTGCCTTGGCGCGTAAGGCCGGATATAACCGACACCTCGCCTTGCCAACCGGTTTTCGCCTGGTAGCCTGCAACCAGGCGGTCTACACGCTCTTGCAGTTCTTCCTGGGGCACCATGTCCAGCTTGTTCAAAATAAGTCTGCGCGGTTTGCTCCACAAGGTTTCATCGTATTTACGCAGTTCTTCCACAATGGCCACGGCTTCTTGCAAGGGGTCGACCTCGGGGTCGAAGGGGGCCAAATCCACCAGATGCAGCAGCACGCGCGTGCGCGAAAGGTGCTTTAAAAACTGGTGGCCCAAGCCTGCGCCTTCGGCGGCGCCTTCAATAAGACCGGGCACATCGGCGATCACAAAACTTTGCGCAGGCCCAACCCGCACTACGCCCAGGTTGGGGTGCAAGGTGGTAAACGGGTAATCGGCAATTTTTGGCCGGGCGTTGGAAACCGCTGCAATCAGGGTAGACTTGCCCGCGTTGGGCATGCCCAGCAAACCCACATCGGCCAGCACCTTGAGTTCCAGACGCAGGCGGCTTTGCTCGCCATCTTTGCCTTTGGTGAACTGGCGCGGGGCGCGGTTGGTGCTGCTTTTAAAGTGCAGGTTGCCAAGGCCACCCTCGCCCCCTTGGGCCAGCAGCACACGCTGATCGTGCTCGGTGAGGTCGGCCACCACCAGCCCTGTGTCTTCGTTCATGATGGTGGTGCCCACGGGCATGCGCAATTCAATGTCGGTACCACCGGCACCATAGCAATCTGCCCCACGGCCATTTTCGCCGCCTTTAGCGCGGTATTGTCGCGAGTAGCGGTAGTCAATCAGGGTATTGAGGTTGCGATCTGCCACTGCATACACACTGCCGCCGCGGCCACCATCGCCGCCATCCGGGCCACCTTTGGGAATGAATTTTTCCCGGCGAAAGCTGCCCGACCCGTTGCCACCTTTTCCGGCAAATATTTCAATGGTGGCTTCATCTATGAATTTCATGGTGCCTTCGCAGTGGGGTAATAAAAAAGCCCTGCACAGTGCGCAGGGCCATTTTGGTTATTTCGCCAGGCAAGGCTGGCCAAGGTAGGGACTACTCAGCCTGCAATGTGGCTGGGTTTTCCTTGCCGGACTACCTGTGCCCGCGCATCAGGCTTCGGCATTTACCACGCTAACCGTTTTGCGGCGCAAAGCACCTTTTACAGAAAACTGCACCTGACCATCGGTTAGAGCAAACAAAGTGTGATCTTTGCCCATGCCAACGTTGTCGCCAGCATGAAAGCGTGTACCGCGCTGGCGAATAATAATGCCGCCTGCATGAATGCTTTGACCACCGTACACCTTGACGCCGAGCCGTTTGGCTTCTGAATCGCGTCCGTTTCGCGTAGAGCCGCCGCCTTTCTTACTTGCCATGAGAAAATCTCCTTAATTCCCAATGCTGTTCGCAATGTCTGCAAATGCACCAATGCCTGTGGTGAACACTTAAGCCTGGATGGATTGAATTTGAATCTGTGTGTAGTTCTGACGATGCCCTTGGCGCTTTTGGTAGTGCTTGCGACGGCGCATTTTAAAAATGCGCACTTTGTCATGGCGCCCTTGCGCCAACACCACCGCCGTTACAGAAGCCCCTTCAACCAGTGGTGCACCCACCCTGACCTGCTCGCCACCACCTACTGCAAGCACTTCATTTAAAGAGATTTCCTGGCCGATGTCTGCTGGTATCTGTTCTATTTTCAGTTTTTCACCAGCGGCAACCTTGTATTGTTTGCCACCGGTTTTTATGACCGCGTACATAGTAAGCCTCAAAATTAATGAATCATTCACAAATCAATCAATGCCCGACTCATTTCGGACAGCCCGCAAGTATCGCAGGAAAACACGGAACTGTCAAAACTTTATGCGTACTTTTCTATTAGAATGATTGGCTTAACAGTCTTGGGACGGATTTTTCCATGAACGCTTTACCCGCAGCCCACCCACCCGACAAACCTGCCAAAATGCCGCGCTCTGCCATGGAGGTGCTAGCCCCCATTCAGGCCGACATGCGCCAGCTCGACAACACCATTCGTGCCAGCCTGCACTCACGCGTGGAACTGGTAAACAGCATTGGCGAGTACATCGTGTCGGGCGGCGGCAAGCGCCTGCGGCCTGCTTTGGTGCTGCTGGGTGCTCGGGCGCTGGGCCTGCCTCAGGCGCAGGCAGGCACCGCGCTACAGCTTGCAGCCATTGTGGAGTTTATTCACACCGCCACACTGCTGCACGACGATGTCGTTGATGAATCCAGCCTAAGGCGCGGCAGGCTTACTGCCAATGCCGAGTTCGGCAATGCCGCCGCCGTGCTGGTCGGCGATTTTCTGTATTCCCGCTCGTTTCAATGATGACGCGCATTGGGATGATGCCGGTTATGTCCGTGCTGGCCGACACCACCAATGTGATTGCCGAAGGCGAGGTGTTGCAGCTGCTGAACTGCAAAGACCCCCACGTTACCGAAGACCGCTACATGCAGGTCATTGATTACAAAACCGCCAGGCTGTTCGAGGCATCGGGCAGGCTGGCAGGCATTGCAGCGGGCGCCACCCAGGAAATCATCGACACACTGGGCCAGTACGGCAGCGCGCTGGGCAGCGCGTTTCAACTTATCGATGATGTGCTTGATTATGCAGGCGAAACCTCCGCTCTGGGGAAAAACGTGGGCGATGACCTGCGCGAAGGCAAACCCACCTTGCCGCTTATTCACGCCATGGCCAACGGCACTCCCGAAACCCGCCAGCATATTCAAAAAGCCATTTCAGAAGGCGGCACCCAGGATGTCGAACTCGTGCTGCAAGCCATGCACAGCGTCGGTTCCTTGCAGTACACCCGCGAACGGGCGCTCGAATTTGCAGACCAGGCGCAGCAATGTGCCCAAAACCTGGGCAGGCTGTCCAAGGCTTCCGAACAGCCTGCCAGCAGCCTTCAGGCACAATGCCAGCAAGCATTGCTAGAGCTTTGCGACCTGGCGGTGCACCGCAGTAGCTGAACACTGCCGAATCTGGTTACACTAACGCTTTAATACACACCTGACCACCAACTTTGAACAACTTGCCTTTGTGGGCTCAAATAGCCTTATTGGCGGCGCTTTTGCTGTCTTCCGGTTTTTTCTCCATTGTTGAAACCAGCATGATGGCGCTGAATAAATACCGCTTGCAGGCGCTTGCCGAACAAGGTGTGCGCAGTGCCATTCTTACCCGCAAACTGCTCACACGCACCGACACACTGCTGTCCACCCTGCTGTTAAGCAACAACCTGCTTAATACCGCATCCACCGCCATCGTCACCTCGTTGACCATTTCAGCCTACGGCAACAACGAGCTGGCGCTTTCAATAGCCACGGGTGGAGTAGCCTTTGCCATTATTATTTTTGCTGAAATCGGCCCCAAGGTCATTGGCGCGGCCTACCCGGACAAAGTAGCCCTGCCGGCCTCGTTTGTAATTGCCTTTTTTGTGCGCATTTTTTTCGCCTTTTGTGTGGGTAATCAATGCCGGCGTAGAGGCCATGCTCAAGAAATTCGGGCTTTCCTCGCAAACCAAAAACGAAGATTCGCTCAACCTGAACGAACTGCGTTCGCTGGTGCTGGAAAGCGGGCATTTTCTGCCCTCCAAACCCAGATCGATTCTCATGAACCTGTTCGAGCTGGAATCGCTGACCGTTGAAGATGTCATGACTCCCCGCATGCGCTGGAGCATCTGGATTTTCCCGCACCGAAGAAGACCTGGCCCACCAGATTGTAACGGCCCACCACAACAAGCTGCCCGTCATCGAAAAAGACTGGGCAGGCCTGGTTGGGGTGCTGCACGTGCGCCGCGCGCTGGCCCTGTTCTACCACGAAGAGTTCAGCAAGGAAGACCTCTACAAACTGCTGCAACCCGCCTACTTCATTCCTGCCAACACACCAGTCAGCCACCAGCTGCACGAGTTTCAGGAAAACAAAGAGCGCTTTGGCCTGGTGGTCGATGAATACGGCGAGGTGCTGGGCATGGTAACCCCCGAAGACATTCTGGAAGAGCTGATTGGCGAATTTACCTCGCACGCGCCCACGGTAAAATCGATGACCCACCCAGAAAGCATCGATTCCAACGGCATTACCATAGACGGGGCAACCGACCTGCGTGAGCTCAATCGCAAGTACCACCTTGATTTACCGGTAGACGGCCCCCGCACCCTAAACGGGCTTATTCTGGAGCATTTGCAAGACATACCCGAAACAGGGGTGAGCGTTCGCCAAAAAATGTCATTATTGAGATTGTGCAGGTAGCAGACAAACAGGTAAAAACAGCCAAACTCTCTGCAGGAAACGCCAGAAACAGCGAGTAACAAGCAGTGCACCATAGGCCGTAGTCTGGCTTAAACGGAGGGGTAAGGCATGGCAGCAGGTTCAGTGACAGGGCTTAAAAACTCGGGGTTGGCAAGGGCATTGCTGTCACATGGCATCCTTACCAACCAGCAACTCACACAACACCGGCCAGCGCCTGTGGCAGGGCAGTCGATGGCAAACTGGCTCGTCACCTCAGGCCTGACCGATGCAACCACCCTGGCGCACACCGTAGCCGAGCACTACGGATTCCCACTGCTTGACTTGGCCAGGTTCAACTTTGAGGCAATCGGCGAACTTGAACCCGCCGTAGCCCAAGCCACCAATGGCCTGGAAGCCGTAGTGCTGGGCCAACGCAAAGGCGTGATGTACGTGGGCATGGCCGACCCTACCGATCTCGGCACGCTGCAACAGTTAAAATTCCGCACCCAAATGCTGGTCGAACCCATCGTGGTGGAATACCACAAGCTGACTTCGGCCACCACTACGCAGGAATCGGACGAAAAATCGCTGCTGCTGCAAGGCGAGCTGGAAGAGGTGCTGCAAGAAGAACTTGAAGACATGGATGTAGACGACGCGCCTATTGTGCGGTTTGTGCACCATGTGCTTAACGATGCCTTAAAGCTGGGCGCCTCTGACATACACCTGGAACCCTACGAAAAACAATACCGCGTGCGCTACCGCGTAGATGGCGTGCTGCAGGATGCCAGCCAGCCCCCGCTTGCAGCCAAAACCAAAATTGCAGCGCGCATTAAAATCATGAGCCGCTTAAACACCACCGAAACCCGTGTGCCCCAAGATGGGCGCATGCGCGTGGCCACTGCCGGCGGCAAAACCAAAAAAATTGATTTTCGGGTAAGTACCTTGCCCACCGTGTTTGGCGAAAAAATAGTGCTGCGGATTTTAAACTCCGATCAGTCCATTCTGCGCATGGATCAACTAGGCTACACCCGCGAGCAAACCCAGAACATCGAAAAAGCCTTGCGCATGCCCCACGGCATGATTTTGGTGACCGGCCCCACGGGCAGCGGAAAAACAGTGTCGCTGTACACGTTTTTGTCCATGCTCAACGACAGTTCGGTCAACATCAGCACGGTTGAAGACCCCGCAGAAATCAACATTCAGGGCGTAAACCAGGTCAATATCAACGAAAAATCGGTCTGACTTTGCAAAAGCCCTGCGCGCTTTACTCCGCCAAGACCCCGACATCATTATGGTGGGCGAAATTCGCGATCTTGAAACAGCAGACATTTCGGTCAAGGCTTCGCAAACTGGTCACCTCGTGTTATCGACCCTGCACACCAACGATGCGGCAAGCACTATTATCCGCCTTAAAAACATGGGGGTAGAAGCCTTTAACGTGGCCTCTTCGGTAAACCTGGTCATCGCCCAACGGCTGGTACGCACCCTGTGCAGTTGCAAACAGCCCCACCCTCAGGGGCTGACAGCCCTCAGCAGCCTGGGTTTAAGCACACCCGGCTCCAAACTCACCCACTCGGGTGAAACCCCCTTCTGTGCGGTTGGCTGCGAGCTATGTAACGGCTCAGGATACAGTGGTCGCACAGGTATTTATGAAGTGATGCCCATTACCGAACGAATGCGGGAACTCATTCTGGAGGGGGCAAGCCGCGCCGAACTCCAAAAAGAAGCCTCCTCTACGGGTGTTTTGAACATGCGTGAATCGGGTTTGGAAAAAGTGCTGGAAGGCATCACCACCATTGAAGAAATTCTGGGAGCGACAAAAGCCGATTAACCCACACCGAGGGGGGTGCGTG
Organism: Limnobacter sp.; assembly: GCA_012032215.1. Classification (GTDB taxonomy): domain Bacteria; phylum Pseudomonadota; class Gammaproteobacteria; order Burkholderiales; family Burkholderiaceae_B; genus Limnobacter. The sequence goes on along the minus strand of JAAURO010000029.1, from coordinate 2,582 downwards.
ATGAGCGCCAATTTGTCCGTGGCCAACAGCCGTAAAAAAAGCAATCAGAAAACCGGTCAGTCTGCCAGCCAGCAAGAAAAACTCTTTTTCTGGACCGAATCAGCCCGAGGCAAAGCCCACCGATCCCGCAGCGGTGAAATCCGCGCCAGAAGCATGGAACATGCCCGCTACCTGCTCAAGCGCCAAGGCGTGCAGGCGGGCGCCATCCGCAAGGTACGTGGCAACGACACCGGGTCGGTGCCGCTCAAGCACATCAGTGCCTTCGTGCGCCAACTGGCCGTGATGCTGTCTTCCGGCGTACCGCTGGCAGAGTCGCTCGGCATGATAGCCATGAACATGCAAGGCCGTGGCAAAACCCGCTTAAAACAGATTGTGCGTGCCATTCGTGCCGATGTAGAAAGTGGTCTGCGCCTGAGCGACAGCATGCGCAAGCACCCCCTGTGCTTTGACACCCTGTTTTGCAACACACTGGCCGCAGGCGAAGAAGCTGGCCGGCTGGAAGAAACCCTGGACCGACTGGACCATGCACGATGGAAAAAAATGCTGCGCATGCGCCAACGCGTGCGCAAGGCACTTACCTACCCCAGCATTGTAGTAATTGTTGCCGTGGCAGTGACCATAGCGATGCTGGTGTTCGTGATTCCCACCTTCAGCGATGTGTACAAACAGTTCAAGGCCGAACTTCCTGCGCTTACGCAAGGACTGCTGAAGGCCTCGGCCCTGCTGCGCGCCAACGGGTTGCAGTTTTTGGCTGCCACGGTGGCATCGGTAGTGGGGTTTTACTGGATGTACACCCGGAAATCCAGCTTTCGCATGAAAATCGACGGGCTGTTGCTTAAGGCACCGATTATTGGCAATTTAACCACCACCGCATTGTACGCACGCTGGAACCGCACTTTTGCCACACTGAATGCCTCGGGCGTTCCCATTGTAAATGCGCTGGAATCGGTAGCCTCACTGGCAGGCACACAACGCTACGAACAAGCCACGCAAAGTATTCGCCAGGAAGTGGCAACCGGCTCCAAGGTGTCTGAAAGCATGCTGAAAACCAAGGTGTTTCCGCCAGAAATGGTGCAGATGATTCGTATTGGCGAAGAATCTGGCCAACTGGACAACATGCTGGAGCGTTTAGCGGTACAGTATGAAACAAAGCTTGATGATCAGGTGGAAAACCTTTCTACCGTACTCGAACCCATGATTATGGCTATTATTGGCTGCCTGGTAGGTACTCTGGTTATCGGGATGTATTTGCCTATTTTCAACCTGGGAAGCATTGTGTGACAGAGTGGGCCACCGCAGGCAATTTAACATGGGTTCTGTATGCAGCCCTGATTGGGCTTTGCGTGGGCTCGTTTGCCAACGTGGTCATTCACCGCCTGCCCATTATCCTAGAACGCGCCTGGCAGGAAGAACTCCACCAGGCCACCCATGCCCACACAACAGCCCACACCGAGCATGCCCCCCCCCCTGCCGCCCCGCTTTTAATCTGCTGATACCCCGCTCGCGCTGCCCGCACTGTGAAACCCCCATTACGCCGTGGCAGAACATTCCCATCGTTTCTTGGCTGTGGCTGCGCGGCAAGTGCGCCCACTGCGCAGCCCTCATAAGCCCACGCTACCCCCTGGTAGAACTCGCGCACGGCCTGGCGTTTGCGGCTATTGCCTGGTTTTACCCCCTAGGGCCTTTGGCGCTGGGCTTTATGCTGCTGATCGCCTGCCTGCTGTGTCTGGCGCTGATTGATCTGGACACCTACCTGCTGCCCGATGCCATTACCCTGCCCTTGCTGTGGGCTGGCCTTTTGTTCAACCTGGTGTACGAGCATGTGCCACTAGAGCAGGCCGTGCTGGGTGCCACGTTTGGCTACCTGATTCTATGGCTGGTATACCACGGTTTCAAACTGTTAACCGGCAAAGAAGGCATGGGGTTTGGCGACTTCAAGCTGCTGGCAGCCTGCGGCGCCTGGTTTGGAGCGGAAAGCCTGTTTACCATTTTGCTGACCGCTTCTTTTTCAGGCATTTTCTTTGGCCTGTTTGTGCAACTTCTACGCCGCAACGAGTTTACCGCACCCTTTCCGTTTGGCCCTTGCTTGGTGCTTGGGGCCTGTTGCTGGATGGCAGGGCTGGACATTTCCGCGTGGTTTACCCCATGAGTCAAACGCCGCTGCTGGTAGGCTTAACGGGCGGCATTGGTTCAGGAAAGTCGCAGGTGTCTGCCCGGCTAGAACAGCTCGGGGCAGCCATTGTAGACACCGATCTGATCGCGCATGCAGTCACCGGCCCAGGGGGAGCAGCGCTTCCGTGCGCTCGCAAAAATAACCTCTCGAAGAGTCGGGTTGGTTTCCATTAACCGCCAAAGCGCGAGATCCAGTCCAGCAAGTTCGGACAATCCAAAAATCGAGTAGTTGAATGAATCAATCCGGGCGTCCGCAAGATGCAGGCCTGCTCCAGAATCCACGCAATCTCACTCATCGTGAATTCGCGATGGTGGCCGCTAAACGGAAGATCAGACCAGTACTGCGCAGCGATGTCAGGGAAGGTGGATTGCCCAGCGGCCAGACGTCGTCTCGCGTAGGCGTAGGCTAG
>JAAURO010000028.1 GCA_012032215.1 Limnobacter sp. | reverse complement strand
GCTGGTGAGTGGCGCAGGGGAGGCGTCCGAGCCCGACAACGCACGCACCGCATTTTCTGCACGCTTGTTCATCACCACAATCGCAATTCTCCGGTTAACCGCTGCAAAAGGCTGCTGCGACTCCAAGGGCACCGAGGAAGCCAGCCCCACCACACGCAACACCTTGCTTTGCGGCATACCGGCAGACATCATTTCGCGGCGGCTGGCATTGGCACGGTCGGCAGACAACTCCCAGTTGCTGTACCCAAACCCGCCAGAAGCATAAGGCGCTGCATCGGTATGACCCGACAAGGTCAGTTTGTTGTCCACTTCAATCAGCACCTGGGTCAAGCTCCGTAAAATTACCTTGGTATAGTCTTTCAGCACCGCACTTCCACTGTCGAACATCGGGCGGTTTTTCTCATCCACTATCTGAATGCGCAAACCCTCTTGCGTAATATCCAACCTGATTTGATCTTTAAACTGTTTCATCAAAGTCGAAGCATCGATTAACTGCTCTATTTGCCCTTTTAATTCTTCCAGCTTGGCGGCTTCAGCCGCTTCAAAAGCCTGCTGTGCAGCGTCGTTGCGGGGGCTGTAATCTTCGTCATTGCTGCCATGTTGAAGTTGTCCCACAGAACGTGCCAGGTCTGCACCCCCCGCATCAATTACACTTGTTGCGGTACCCGATCCCTCGCCCCCCATTAGCGCCACCTTCAGCGGGTTGTTGAAGTAATCGGAAATGCCTTTCAAATCACCATCTGAAGTCGAACCCAACAACCACATCAACAGAAAAAACGCCATCATGGCCGTTACAAAGTCGGCATAGGCAATCTTCCACGCACCACCGTGGTGTCCATGACCACCTTTCTTTATTTTTTTAATAACAATAATGGGTGCTTCGTTTTCGGGGCTTGACATAGGCTTTATCCCTTCGTGCCTTTTACGTGGTCTTCCAGCTCGGCAAACGTGGGTCGGTCGTTGGAATACAGCACCTTGCGTCCAAACTCGACTGCCAGCGCGGGCGAATAGCCATTCAAGCTGGCAAGCAAGGTGGTTTTAATACAGTCGTAAGGCTTGGAGGTAGCACCTATCTGGTGTGCTATCAAACTGGCCAATGGCCCCACAATGCCGTAGGCCAGCAAAATGCCCAAAAACGTGCCCACCAGAGCCGAGGCAATCATCATCCCCAACTGGGCATTGCTAACCTTACCCACCGAACCCATCACGTTTACAACACCCATTACCGCAGCCACAATGCCAAAAGCCGGCAAGCCATCGGCCATTTGCTGAACGGCTGCCTGGGGCGCATGCGCCTCGGTGTGGTGGGTATCGATTTCGCTGTCCATCAGCGCCTCGATTTCCATGGGATTGAGGTTGCCACTCACCATAAGGCGCAGGTAATCGGTTAAAAACTCGGTAAGGTGGTGATCGGCCAAAACCTGGGGGTATTTTTGAAACATGGCGCTTTCTTCGGGTGAATCCACATCCTGTTCAATGGCCATCAAACCTTCTTTGCGCACTTTGGTCAGAATTTCGTACTGCAGCGCCATCAACTCCATGTAAAACTCGCGCGTGATTTTTACGTTCTTGAAAGTAGCGCCCAACGCCTTAAGCGTTTTTTTGAGCAGCGGCATCGGATTGCTAATCACAAAAGCGCCTATCGCACCACCCACAATCATCAGTACCTCGGTGGGCTGCCACAAGGCAAGCAAGTTGCCCCCGTGCAGCGCAAAGCCGGAGAAAATACACCCCATCCCGACAATAATCCCGATAATTACGAACATGCGTTTTCTCTGTCTTTCGTTAAATTTTTTCTACACCTGAATTTTCACCCCAAGTGTGAAATTCTTTTGCTCAAACAAGCTTGTTTTTTTGTGACACTTCATGCCTTGCAAGGCCAGCATGTAATACAGCCTACCGACCACCACCAAAGACTACAGGGAATCACACAGAAAATGACCAACCCAAAATGGGGTGTCAGGGCAAAAGCCAGACGGAAGAGAAAAGAGAAACCCTCGCTGCAGACCCGGAAGAGACAGAGGGTGGGAGGATGCAACCGGATCTTTAGGTGCAGCGAGGGTAAAACCAGAAAAGCTGGCGCATGCAAAAAACGCACACACCAACCCAGTGAACTAGTGTTCCAAACCGGCTTCTTCGTTAAAAAACTTCTGAGCCGCTGTCTGACGGGTTTTGCCAGCACGCGAAGGCATGTTGCACAGACCGCACACATAGTCATTCACCAGCTCATAGGTATGCACCACAAAATTGCCACAGCACGTTTTGCAGGGAGCAGTGGTTAACATGCCCGCATCAAAAAATTTCACCAAACGCCAGGCGCGGGTTAAAGACAGCACCTCGGGCAGACCCAATTGCGAAATCTGCTCCAGGTACAGCCGGTATGCCTTGATAACCGCTTCAATGTCTTCAATGTCGCTTGATTTAATCAGCACATTGTAGATATTCACAAACAGCGAAGAATGCGTATTGGGCTGCCAGGTCATAAACCAGTCGGTTGAAAAAGGCAGCATGCCCTTGGGCGGCGACTTTTTCTTGATTTCCTTGTACAGCTTAAGCAGACGCTCGCGAGAGAGCTGTGTTTCAGACTCCAGCACCTGCAAACGTGCATCCAGCTCAATAAGCTCGGTCGCAAGCTGAATCTGCGCTGCCTCAGACAAAATAGACTTAACCTTGGCCATGTATAAACCCCTGTGTACGCCTTAAACAGCTTTGCTTTCGGTCAAATCATCGGAAGTCACTTCCAAAGCCTTGCTAGCCATTAAAATGGAAGCGTGAATGCCAGAAGCAGAACGGTCTTTGCTGTGGCTGGTCAACAGGTTCCAAACCACCTCATCGTCAAATCTGAAACGGCACATCAACATGCTGCCAGAAGCAATTCTTAACGCCTGCGAGGTTGTTAGCTGCGCTATCAGAGCAGCCACCTCCTCCGAAATACCCAAACGAAATGCCGCCTCTTTTTTGTCCTCGCGAATAAGTTGCTGCGCCAACAGCAAATACGACAAATTGGTCTCGCGAATCTCGTCTAACAGCCTTTCTGATTTCATGAATAATCCTCCGAATCTCTGTGCCCTGTTAAAATGGCCTGCATCTGATTTATGAAGCTCCACTCCCCGTGCTTGCAATATCCACGCACTGGCTTATGCGCCAAAGCGATGAAACCCTGAAAATCCAATAGATTACTACGGTTAATTAAGTCCGGAAAAAACCGACATCTACTATTTATCCAGAATGGGCAGCCGTGAAATGCAGTATGGAGTGAGTAAGGTAAGGAGTGAATCACACGAGTTGGTCACACTCTAATTTAGCAACCCATTTGTGTTGACCCGTCTTTCGCCGCTTCTGCATCGCCTTTTCGCGGCTTCTGCACCGCCTTTGCACCGCTTTATCGCTTGTATACCGCCTTTTCGCCCCAACCCCGCGCTTGTATGCCCCGGGTTCGAGGACTGTTCGAAACCCCGCCTGCGCTCTCGCTCTGGTCGGCGGCCGTTAACTCGCCCTCAGCGCCAGGCGCCTCGGTGCTCAAACATGCCCGGCCTTCTTCCTCCCGCGCCAAGCGCTTCGGCGGCGAACAGTCTTTTACTCACCCGGGGCAAACAAGCGCGGGGTTGGGGCTTAAGGCGGGGGTGCTTGGCGGGCTGCGGTTCGGCGTTCGGCGTTCGGCGTTCGGCGTTCGGCACACATTGTGCGCATACGCGGTGCTTTCGCGCTGCGGCGCGTTGGTGTGTGCCTCCCGGCGATTCAGGCGGTGCCCGCCGTCTGGGGCTTCATCTTGCGAAGGGTGAAGGCCGGGCATGTTTGAGCACCGAAGCGCCTGGCGCTGAGGGCGAGTTAACGGCCGCCGAGCAAGTGAGGCTTCAGACGGGGTTTCGGGCGACGCCAAGCTGGGAGGCACACACCCAACGCGCCGCAGCGCGAAAGCACAAGCGCTGTATCTCTAATCGCAATCCCCGTCAAACGCAGTATCGCCTTGCGCATTTTCCACCCCATCGGCACGAATGGTTTCAAATGGAAACAACTTGCGGTCCATCAAGTGCGATGGCACCACAGTGGAAAGCGAGGTAAAAAGATTGGCTATCCAACGCGGGTTGCGTTTTTCCCACTGAGCAAGCAGTTCGGCCATTTCTTTGCGTTTCAGATTTTCCTGACTACCACACAGGTTGCACGGAATAATCGGAAAAGCCTGTTCTTGCGCATAACGCGCCAGGTCGCGTTCGCGGGCATAGGCAAGCGGGCGAATCACTGTGTGCTGGAGCCGTTGTCGCTAACCAGTTTAGGCGGCATGCCTTTCATGCGCCCACCGTAAAACAGGTTGAGCAACAGCGTTTGCAATATGTCGTCTTTGTGGTGCCCCAGCGCCAGCTTGTTGCAGCCGAGTTCGCCTGCAACACGGTACAAAATGCCACGGCGCAAGCGTGAACACAGCGAGCACGTGGTTTTGCCTTCGGGAATTACGCGCTTCACAATCGAATAGGTGTCTTGCTCTTCAATGTGAAAAGGCACTTGAATGCTGCGCAAATAATCGGGCAAAACGTGCTCGGGAAAGCCCGGTTGTTTTTGATCCAGATTGACAGCAATCAGCTCGAAATGAATGGGCGCACGTTGCTGCAACTTGCGCAAAATACTCAGCAAGCCATAGCTGTCTTTTCCGCCTGACACGCACACCATCACACGATCGCCCTCTTCAATCATCTTGAAGTCGCCAATGGCTTGCCCCACCTGTTTAATCAGGCGGCTTTCCAGTTTTTGAAATTCAAATTGCTCTTTTTGCTCGGCTCGAGTGGCAAAACTTCCCCGGCCAACGGCTGTCCCTGGGGCGGGTCTTTTCTGAAAACCCTGCTGGAAAATACCTCGATGCGATGTTCTGTAAACTCTTTCATGAACTTCTTCTACCCACTTGATTAAACGGCCTGTTTCAGGCGAAACACCTCAACCCCAGCAGATTTGCAATCTGGGTACACTTCTGATTTTTCCGCGCGCACGCATGCAGCCACCACCTTGGGATGCACCAACACCAAATCCAGGGTTTGATCTATCAGTGTTTCAAGCAAGCCAATGTGCCCGGCTTTTACGAGGGCCTGAATACCGGGCCGAATGAAATCGTAATCCACCACCTCTTTCAGCGAATCTTTGGCAGAGGGTGTTGCGTTTAAGGGCACCCAAAAGTCAATATTCATACGCACTTGCTGGGTGCGGCCTTGCTCTTGCGGAAACACGCCAATGGCGGCAGACACATCGAAATCGCGAATAAACACGCGCCTGCAATTTTGTAACATTGGGTTTAAAAACCAGTTGTTCATACGCCACCTTTGCTAAAATCGCGCTGCACGCGCACCAGGTGCTGCCCACCATCCACCACCAAAGTAGTGCCCGTAATGGCGGGGCTTTGCAAAACGAATCGCACTGCGTTGGCAATGTCTTGTGGTTGGCTGGAACGCCCCAGCGGCGATAAACGGTACGCCTGTTCAAATTGCTGTTGGGTTTGCAACTGAGACACCATGGTGATTCCAGGCGAAACACCCACCACCCGAAGCGTTGGCCCAAACTCCATGGCAAGGGCGTTGGTAGCTGTTTGCAAACCCGCTTTGCTCAGGGTGTAACTTAAAAAATCCGGATTCATGTTGTCGAGTTTTTGATCCAGCAAATTAACCACCACACCTTGTGCGCCCCGGCTGTTTAAATGGGCATGCAACAGGCGTGCAAGCAACACTGGCGCCTTCAGGTTAATGGCCATGTGGGCATCAAACAGCGTGCTGGAAAACGACTTGCCGTCATCAAACTCGAAAATCGATGCGTTGTTGATCACGCTGACCACGGGGCCCAAAAACGCATGTTTTTTCAAACAAGGCTTGCACCTGCGAGCCTTGGGCCAAATCGGCCTGCAGGCAATGGCAATCTACGCCAAGAGCTACAATTTCCTGGCAGGTGCGGCGGGCGGCCTGCTCGGACTGGCGGTAGTGCAACGCAATATTCCAGCCCGCGCCGGCCAGTTCCAGCGCAATGGCGCGGCCCAGCCTGTGTGCGGCACCGGTAACAAGCACATACTCGGAGTGTTTGGCAGCTTTCATTTACAATGCAGGGCTTTAGGTGTTCCAAGGGCACGCCAGTTTACCCAAAACCGGGTATAAATTCATCATTAACTGGATTTTTCATGAAACCCGCCACGCCATCCACGGCACAGGAAGTCCCGAGCCAAGCACTGCTGCACCTAAAGACCCAGCTGCCTTTTGGCAGCACCCTGCGCTTCGATGAATTTATGGCCTTTGCGCTGTACCACCCGCAATGCGGTTATTACAGCCAAGGCCAAGCCATTTTTGGCGCCCGGGGCGATTTTGTAACCGCGCCACAAGCCACACCGCTTTTCGGGCTTTCGCTTGCACAGGGTATTTCGCCGATTTTAAGGAATTTTGGCAACAGAATAATTGAATTTGGCGCGGGTAATGGGCAATTGGCACAAATCTTGTTACAAGGCTGCGGCCAGTCTTTAGCCGAGTACTGCATCGTAGAACTTTCTGGCGGGCTGAAACACATACAGGAAGCGCGCTTGCGCAACGCGCTACCCCCCGCAATGTTTGCCAAAGTACGCTGGCTTGGCACGCTCCCCGACACCCTGGAAGGTGTGGTGCTGGGCAACGAATTGCTGGATGCCATGCCTGTAAGGCGGTTTCAGTGGGGAAACGCGCCATCTGCCTGTCCGCAACAGCATGAGATTTCACCACAGCAGGTTTATGAAGCACATGTGCAGTGGACATGCCCCAAATGTGAAGTGCTGGAATGGGCATACACCCCGGCTGACCCCGGTTTAACTCTGCACGCAACGCGACTTGCAGAACACTTTGGCCCTTGGCCACAAGGGTATGAATCTGAATGGCACGAGCAGGCGCTGGCATGGCTTACCACTGTAGCCGATCGGTTACATGGCCTGTGCCTGCTGATTGATTACGGGAAATCCGCCAGCGAATACTACTTGCCGCACCACAGCCGCGGTCACCTGCGTGCACACAGCCAACACACGGCGCACGATGGTTTTTTACGCAAGGTAGGGCAGCAGGATTTAACCAGCCACGTGAATTTTTCAGCGGTTTTTCATGCCGCCCAACGTGCTGGCCTGGAGCTGGAAGGTTATTGCTCTCAGGGCCCGTTGCTGCTGGGCCTGGGGCTTTTAGACCAAGCGCAGGAAATGCTGGTCGCCTGCAGCCCGCACGAGCAAGCCCGCGAAAAACAAGCCATTCACATGCTCACCAGCCAGGCAGAAATGGGCGAATCGTTTAAAGCCATCTGTTTTTCCAAAGGGCGCGAACTACCCGAAGACTGCCTGCTGCGCACCGTGTTTTTGGCTGCCGATGAAAGCGGCAGGCTGTAAACTCAGCACCCTATCAAATCCCCCCGCCTGTTCAAGCTGTAAATTTCGCGTGCCGCTTTCATTTGCGCAGACGTGCCATACAGTGCATAAAAAGTACGCTGTGGCCCCTGCCTTTCCCGAATTTCCAGATTGCGCACACCTTTTGCAACAAGCTGCTCAAGCTGTTGCACAGCACGCTCTTTTTCGCGGAACATCCCCAGCGACACACCGCCTTGCAGCGGTCCGGGCGTGGAAATCAGGAATACATCCAGCACACCCAGGCTCTGCAGATAATCCAGAGTTTGCCCGGTTGTAAGTTCACTGGGCGGCAAAAACACAATGTAGCCAATGGGCACTTGGCGCTCTTGCACCTGCACACGCCCCTTCCAGCCCGACAAGGCATCGGCCACGCGTTGCACCTGAGTGGGCAAAAGTGGCCCCCCATTGCAGGCAAAGTTCTGGTTTTTTGACGTCGGAATCTACCTTGGCCTGCCCGTTTGCATCACTTTGGTCAGCTTTTGCTTGCCGGCCTTTAGTACTGCGGAATCCACTTTGGCTTTCTGGCCCCCGATTGCGCCGGGCGCAGCCAGCCAAGGACGCTGAACCGCCACCATGTCGGCGCGCAAACCACCTGCAAACACCTGGGCAGGTGCATCGCCCAGCACCTTGCCGCCGCGCACCCAGGCAACCACCAACACCAATACATTCAGCGCCACCAGTACTGCCAGCACAAGCACCCAGCGGCGGCTTGCAAGCATGGCCAGAGTGGGCCACTTTGCGTCAATCACGCAACCACTCCTGCTGCTGTGCGACCGCAAGCAGCCCCTGCATGACCAAACCAGGTGCAAGCCTGCAGGGCACAAGGCCCGGGCTCAACTGGGGCGCATACCCACCGGTTATCCACAACGTGGAGGGCAGATTGGGAAATTGCTGCTGCAAGTGCGCAAACCAGGCTTTTACAGTGTGCAGCTGCGCTTGGGTAACGCCCCGTGAAAGCGCCCCTTGCGTGCCAAGCGGCCCCAGACGCTTTCCAGGTTTTTGCCGTTTACGGCGCGTGTTTCAAAGTCGGTTAAATCCTGCAGCGCGGCTTGAGGCAACTGCGAGGCGTGCCGCGCCAGGCTGCCAAACATTAAATCAACTCCGGGTAAAATAACACCACCCAAGTGCTCCCAGCGCTTGGTGCACGGTGTGGCCGTTGTGTTGCATGGGCTTTCAACCACGGCATCAATGGTGGTAGCGGTGCCAAAACTTGCTACGCAGTTAATGGGCACTTGCGTTTGTGCAGCCACGGCCAGGCAGGCCAGCCAGCGGTCTGTGCCCAGCTGATCAGCCTGATAGCGGGTTTGCAGCAAGGCAGAGTTGCCCACCTGGGGCAACAAAAAACCAGCCCGGCCTTTTTAACCGCCCTCAGCAAAGCCTCTTGCACCCCTGTGCCTAGCACTCCGCTGTAACACACCGCCCTGCACTGGTGGTTTTTGGCAATTTGAATCAGCGCCAGCATTTGGCCCGCCACAGATTCAGCCGCCTTGAACAAGGTGCTTGGCATATCAGCGCAGTTACCCGGCACCAGGCCCGATTCCAGATCCCCAACCTGCCACTTTACCCGGGTGTTGCCCGCATCCACACACAACACTTTAACCACAGCGCCTCCGCAAAGACACCTCGCCGTATTCCACCACATGCAAGCCCTGTGGAGTGTCCACCAGATACCCACCTGTTTCAGACAAGCCCATGCCCACGCCACACACCATGCCCTGCGCCGACTCAAAACACACTTCCTGGTTAAACCAGGCATCCAGACCATGAAACTGGTGACGCACCTGTGCAAAGTTGTCTGCCCGTATATCGGCCACCAGTATTTCAGCCAACGCACGCCCCAGCGCCGGCAAACTGCACAACACTGATGGGGGTAAACCGGAGTCCAGAGCAATGCTGCCAGCACCTCCCAAAGCATCGGCGCATGGTACAGGTTTTACATTCAAGCCAATGCCCGCCACCAGCCAGGCACTTCTGGTTTGCGCCTGGCGGCCACCAACGGTGCTGTAGCACTCATGCGCGCAGGTGTCGGTGACTGGCTGGTACGCCGGGTTGCTGGCAAACACGGACTCGCACAATATACCTCCCAGTTTTTTGCCCTGAAGCAACAAATCATTAGGCCACTTTAGCTGCACCCCATGCAGCCCCACCGATTTCAGGAAATTGGCCACCGACACGCCCACCGCCACCGTGCTGCGTGGCGCCGGGGCGTGTAGCAAAGGCACCGCCACCGACATGCACAAACTACTATCCGACTGCGAAAGCCAGGCACGTCCATTGCGCCCGCGGCCTGCGGTCTGGGCTTTGGCATACACCGCAATGGGCTGCAGCGCCACGGCGCTTTTACACAAATCAGACAACCAGGTGTTGGTAGATTCCACGCTATCGAGCTCAATCCAGTGCAGGGGCTGAGTTACCATTTGATACAACCATTTTTATCGGGCAATAAGCACCATTGTAAGTGCGATTGCGTTTTTGTCTAAGGCCAAGTTCATGAAACCCCTCTTGCGACAAATGCCACCCATCCGGCCACTCACAGGCCTACTGGTGCTGGCGGTGCTGTATGCGGTAATGATCACGCACCTGAGCCTGTACCCCTACGAGCATTTTCGCAACATAGGCGTGGGGCCATTTGATTACCTGTATGCACCTTGGGTTCCCGTGTGGCAAAAAGTGCTGTGGGACGACATTGCCTTCAATATTCTGGCTTACCTTCCGTTGGGGTTTTTGCTCTTTCCCAGCCTTGGCAAATGGCCGCTGCATGCCGAGCGGCTGTTGGCCCCCCTGCTGTGTATTGGCATGTCTTTTGGGCTGGAAGCCCTGCAAACCTACCTGCCCTCACGCGTGCCTTCCAAAATGGATGTGCTCACCAACGCCATAGGTGCCGTGCTGGGCTGTGGGCTGGCCTTTTTGGTACAAAGCCGTTCGGCCTGGCCCAACCGCCTGGGGCAACAACTGCAGAGCTGGCTGGAACACCGCGCATGGTTAGGCATTGGCCTGCTTTGCCTGTGGTTTTTAAGCCTGCTTGCGCCCAGAACACCCGAGTTTGTAGTTGGCCTGTGGCTGGGCAACCTGATCGACATTGGTCAAGCCTCCGATTCCAACTCGCTGTTTGGACTGCCCGATTCTGCCCTGCTGTTTGCCGAGCAATGGGCCCCCGCGCTGGCCAACTACTGCTTTTTACTGGCCGCCTGGCTTACCGGGTTTGCCCAAACCCGTCCAGATTCCCCCCGCATTCGTCTGCTCATTATTCTGGTGGCGCTTACCCTGCTGTGCACGCTGATTTACCCCCTGGCTCAAACCCCAATGACAGGCTGGCCCGAGCGGCTCAGCATCTTTTGGGCCAACAACTTCAGGGCACTGGCGCTGGCTGCAATCAGCGCCGTTCCCACCAGGGCATGCAGCAAGTCGACGAGGTCGGGCTGTCCCCAGCGGGCCACGAAGCCGGCAACCGCCACCGCGTCTGGCTCCTCGCCCAGGCTGGGGACATTGGGGAATGAGCTTATCGACGGTTGCGAAGCCGACGCACACGGCGTGCGTTGTGCGAATCCCCGCGGCGACTGTTTGCCGGATCGCGGGACAACACGCGCGTGAGCGGCGCTTCTGGCCGACGACCTTCTACCCTCCTC
>JAAURO010000027.1 GCA_012032215.1 Limnobacter sp. | reverse complement strand
ACTACCACCGCTTTAAAATTTACGTTGGCCAGCATGCCAAGCACAATAATAAAATTGCCAGCAGTAAGCAGCAACAGGTAAGTAATACGCTGCTCTACCGGTTTGACAATTTTTTGCCAGGTATCCGCCCCAAACCGGGTTAAAGGCCACATGTAACCCAACATAAACAGATACAGCAAAAAAATGCCAGACCAGTTAACAGATTCAATGTGCAACCGCTGGGGAAACACCATAAAACCAAAATGCAGCACAAAAAACAGCGCGAGAATAACCGTACCAAACATCAGCCGATACACCGTCCGGCTTTTAATGTGGTTTTCCATCCAGATATGCAACACTGCAATCAGCAGGAAACCCACCACAAATACCAGCAAAGTGACAACAACCGAATAGTGGGGCTCGTGGGAACGGTTAAACGACAAGCCCCCAAAGATTGAGCTGCAATACACAGCCATGAGGTAGGCCATTACAGCGAGAACCCGCCCTTTTTAACCACGTGGGGTGGCTGTGGCTTGGTAAGGGCAAGCCGGATTTCCATGCCCGCACCAAAAGCAAGCAGTGTAGCCACAAGTCCTAAACCAAAAAATGGCACCTGTATGCTGTTTAGTACATCCAGAAAGGCAGACAAAGCCAAAGGAGCAGAAAAATGGGGCGACATTCAAGAAGACCAAAGGGTAACTATAGAGGAGTATACCGCGCCCTTTGATTTTTCAGCAGCTCTTTACCGGGCAGCAATACACTGCGGCCGTGGAGCATCTGCCGCATAGGGGTTGCCCAGTGCATTGGACACCGCGTTGTACACGTAAAACAGATTGGCACGCAAGTGATCGCAGGTGTTGGTTCCAGAGCCATGCATCAAGTTGCAGTCAAACAACACCACTGAACCAGCCGGTGCCACCAGCTCCTGAACGCCACCCATTTCCTGCAACAAATTCAGAAACAGGACGGGGGGTTTGCCCACTGCCTGCTTGCGCAAGGCATCCTGATAATCCTGATCCGGCGTTTCGCCAGGGCAAGCCACAAAGGTTTTGTGCGACCCCGGAATGAACTTCAATGCCCCACCGGCCGATATTTCATCGGTCAGTAAAAGGGTAGCACTGATGCAGCGCATGCCCGGCATGCCGTCTTCCGCGTGCCAGGTTTCGAAGTCGCTGTGCCATTCAAAACCACTGCCGTAACAGGCATTTTTGACATTCAGGCGCGATTGGTGGACATACACCTCGTCGTCGAGCAAATAACGCATGGTGTGAATCAGCCGCGGGTGGTTGGCCGTGGTTTTTAAAAGTCCCTCCATAGCGTGGATGCCGAACAGGGTACGTATTTTTTCTGAGTCGCGTTCAAACACCACCTTGTCGGCGTGCTCTTTGGCACACTGCCGGCCCACGCGTTCGCTGGCAGCTTGCAAGGCAGCCAGTTCCTGCACAGAGAACACATCGGTTAATACCAGATAACCATCGCGCTCAAACTGTTCGGTTTGCTCTTGGCCAAGAGGCGCGCCTTTTTTCCAGCTGGAGTACACCACGGGTTCAGCGCGGCGAATCATGGCGCCTTCGGATTTATCGCGAGTGGGGTAAGGGTCTCTGACGGCGGACACTATCACACAGACACTCCTTTCACGGACTGTGGTGCAGGGTATGCACCGCTTTCGTCATGCACTTCAGCACCCGTTACTGGCGGATTGAATACACAGGCCATCACCATGGGCTCGAAGGCGCGTAAAAAATGCATGTCGTGCTGTTCAAGGGCGTACAGGGTGCCAGACTCAATAAGGTGCACCTTGCCTGTAGTACGGTCTTCGATTTCGCCCTTGCCGCTTATGCAATACACGCTTTCCAAGTGGTGCTTGTAATGCAAGGCAAGCTCTGCATCTTTGTGAATGGTGGTGATGTGAAAAGAAAACCCCATTTTGTCGTCGCGCAGCAGCATGCGCACGCTGTCCCACCCCTTGGCATGAATATGGCATTTGGTGCCTTGTACTTCGCTTAGTTTCCTGACAATCATGCTTTCACCAGCGTGTTTGAGGTGTTGCCACTGGCACGTCTGGCGCATTCAGCTTCAATGGTTTTCAGCGCTTTTTCCAGAATACCAAGCCCGCGTTTCAAAGCATTCATGTCAATATTCAAGGCGGCAAAGACTTTTACCACCTGGCCTTCGTTGCCACAGGTTTCAATGATCAATGGTGTTTAAAGCATGCGGCCACCACTTCATCGGCCAGATCGCCCGAGTGCAGGGCAATGCCTTGCATCATGCCTTTGCCGCGCAATTCAACCGCCACAGTGGGGCTGTTTTTCAGCATACGCTGCAGGCTCTCAGTCACCACCTTGGCGCGCTGCTCGATACCCTGCTGGAAGGCCGGATTGGCCCAGTATTTTTCGATGGCCACAGAGGCAGTAATAAAAGCGTGGTTGTTGCCCCGGAAAGTGCCGTTGTGCTCGCCGGGCTTCCAGAAATCCAGATCGGGGCGAATCAGCGTAACCGCGAAAGGCAGGCCCATGCCCGAGAGCGATTTGGACAAACACACCATATCGGGTTGAATGCCGGCTTCTTCAAAGCTGAAAAACCGGCCCGCACGGCCTACACCTGCCTGAATGTCGTCCAGAATCAGCAACGCACCAGCGCCCTTGGCCACCTTGGCCAGGTTTTTAAGCCATGAGGCAGAAGCAGGATTGAGGCCCCCCTCGCCTTGCACACCTTCTACCAAAATGGCAGCAGGTGCATCTTGACCACTGGACTTGTCGTTCAGCATTTTTTCCAGGTATGCAGTGGTGTCTACCCCCTCGCCCAGGTAGCCATCGTAGGGATAACGGTCTACGCCGCACAAGGTGCTGGCAGTGGGACTTCTGTGGTGGGTGTTGCCTGTACACGCCAATGCGCCTTGGGTAACACCATGGAAACCATTGGTGAAGGCAATAATCTGTTTGCGCCCGGTAATTTTACGCGCCAGTTTAATGGCCGCCTCCACAGAGTTGGTGCCAGTGGGGCCCGTAAACTGCATGCGGTATTCCAGGCCGCGCGGCTTAAGAATGACACGCGTAAACACGTCAATAAAACGGGCTTTAGCAACACTGTGCATATCCAGGCTGTGGCCAATGCCGTCTTTTTGCAGATACTCCAGCAGCCCGGCTTTCATGTCAGGGTCGTTGTGGCCATAATTCAAAGAGCCTGCGCCCGACAAAAAATCCAGATATTCCACACCATTCACGTCCGTCATGATGCAGCCTTTCGCTGTGTCAAACAGGGTGGGGAAACTGCGGCAGTAACCACGCACTTCCGACTCGTGTTTTTGAAACGTCCGCATCTGGTTGGCTGATTTAAAGTCGATGGGTTTGGTTTGGGATGTCATATTCATGCTCCTCTGTTGGTTCTATCATTCATTGCGTGCGGGCACAGAAAGTTGCACCAGCACTTCGGTGTCGTGATTCCCCTGAAAATGCTGCTGGCTGTGAAACCAGTCGCTGCGGGTGATCTGCGTGCCCCAACGGCGGGCCAGCGATTCAAACAGCCCCCACGAGGCTTTGTTGCCCGGAGTAATCGAGGTGTGAACCTGGCGCACCGCCGGGTGTTTTGCAAGCAGCCACTGAATCATTTGCACAGCCAGGCCCATGCCGCGCGCTTGGGCACTTACTGCAACCTGCCACACAAACAGCACATTATTTTGTTCAGGAAGTAAATGACCTGAAACCCAGCCTACCAACTCGCCATTCAGGCAAGCCCGCACACAGGTTTTGGAAAAATGGCCGCACTGGACAAGGTAAAAATAGCGGGAATTGAGATCGAGAGGCTTGCTCTGAGCAACCAAATCATAGACAAACGGCCCGTCTTCCAGAACTGGGTTGGTAAACTCTACAGCAGAGTCTGGCATGGATGAATACGCCGTGTTGCTGGAGCACACAGCCCTCCCTGATGAAGTTAAACACATTCATCCTTTCGTAAAAGCCCCTGTAACAAAGGATTCTTAGGAAAGAACAGCCCAAGAGTACTTTATTTTATAAAGTAAATCAACCGTGAGCCTACCAAGCACAACACCATGCAGGCGTCCGCCACTACGGCGTTGTTGATGCGATTGCGCACACACACCGCAACAGGCCCACCTGATGCCCTGCTACAGCGCCACAGTTTGTGTAAAATCCATTTCTTGCAGAGAAGTTATTGAACCGCTTTTTGTCATGTCCCCATGCCCTCTTCCACGCTGGAATACACACTGGTTGCCTTGCGCCGAATTATTCGCGCCACAGAGTCTGGCTCGCGCGAACTGGCCAGACGCTCGGGCATGTCTACTTCTGAAGTGCTGACGCTTCAGGCCGTGGCCGACAACCCGGGCATTTCGCCAGGCGAACTGGCACGCACGCTGGGTCTTTCGCCCGTTACCTCTACGGTCATTTTGCAGAAGCTGGAAACCAAAGGGTTTATATCGAAGGCAAAAAGCCCGGCAGATAAACGCCGCATACAGGTAATGCTCACTAAAACCGGGCAGAAGGAAACCGCCAGTGCACCATCTAGCCTGCACGTGCGTTTCATGGAGAAGTTCGAGAATTTGCCGCCTTGGGAACAACACTTTCTGGCAGCGGCGTTGGGCAAGGTAACCGATCTTCTGGGTGCCTCCACCCTGGATGCAGCCCCAATTCTGGATGTCGGGCCACTGAACAAATAGCACACACCATGGGCACCATTACTGCTTTTTTCCGGCGCAACGGAATGCTTCTTACGATTTTCGGCTTGTTGATGCTGGGTATTTTTGCCTGTGTACAAATCAGAAAAACCGTGTTTTCCAACCAGGGTAATTACAGTGCGGCAACCCACTGCACCTACTATCTCGAACCCAGTGACACGCAAAAACCGCTTACCCGCGAAGACACCGCAGACATGACCTGCACCGACTCCTGAGTCAGCACAAACCCAGTATCACACCTGGCTGGCGGTTGCCTCTGCCTGATCTTTCTGAGTGCCAGCGGCCTGTTCTTTTTCGCGCTCCTGAATCTCCGTCATTATCTGGAAATCGAGCAGTTTTTCAACATTCAGCACCATCACAAACTCTTCGTCCACTTTGCCAATGCCACGCAGAAAATCGGTTTTAATGCCCGAACCAAACTGAGGCGGCGGTGTGACTGCCTCTGCCCCCATCTCCACCACCGCATTCACCTCATCGACCAGAAAACCCACTACCTGGGTTTTTTCGTCCATCTGCGATTCAAGAATTACGATACAGGTGCGCCGGTTAATGACTGCCTTTCCCTGCCCGAAACGGCTGCTTAAATCGACTACAGGCACCACAGAACCACGCAGGTTGATCACCCCGCTGATGCATTGCTGCATCATGGGAACCACCGTAATTTGCCCGAATTCAATAATTTCCTTGATGCGCAGAATTTCCAGCGCCAGCTTTTGCCCTTGCACCAAGAAGGTCAGAAACTGGTTTTGGGCATCGTCTGCTTCTATCGCAGTCTTGAGTTGTTCGTTGAGTTCGCTCATGTGTGTCTCCTGCAGACCAACCCGGCTTACGCCGCCTGACTGTTAAAAGTGCGTGTCAGCTTGATTACTTCCCCAATCAGCTTGGGAACATCAATAATCAAAGCCACATTTCCGTTGCCCATGATTGTGGCACCGCTGATGGCACGGTTCGCCTCGAACAGGGCTCCCAGCGGCTTGATAACGGTTTGTGATTCGCCGTGCAGCTGGTCGGCCACAATGCCCGCAGTCACCCCACCAAAACTCACCACAATGATGTTTTCCCGCCGGGGCGTGTCACCCCTGTTTTTAAACAAGGTTCGCAAGCGCACACACGGCAGAAATTCGCCGCGCAAGTCGTAATGCAAATCCATGCGCTCGTTTTCCTGAATCGCGTGGCTGGGAAGCTCCAGGCATTCGCGCACATAGCCCAGCGGAATCACGTAAATTTCTTTGCCCACGCCAATCATGAAACCATCGATAATTGCCAGGGTAAGAGGCAGGCGTATTTCAAACGTGGTGCCCGCACCTTCGCGGCTGCGCACCTGGACAGAACCGCGCAAAGCTTCAATGTTTTTCTTGACCACATCCATTCCTACCCCACGTCCGGAAATATCGGTTACTTCGGCCGCAGTAGAAAAACCGGGGGCAAATATCAGCATATTCACTTCGGCATCGGTTAAATGCTGTTCAGGCGACACAATGCCACTCTGTATGGCTTTGGCCACAATGCGCTCGCGGCTAAGGCCACGCCCGTCATCGCTGACCTCAATCACAATATGGCCGCTGTCGTGGTAAGCATTCAGCGACAGCTTGCCTGTTTGCGACTTACCGTTGGCCTCGCGCTCTTCAGGCGTTTCCAGCCCGTGATCGAGCGCATTGCGTACGAGGTGCATAAGTGGATCGCCAATCTTTTCGACCACCGATTTATCCAGTTCGGTTTCTTCGCCAGAAATTTCCAGCTGAATCTGCTTGCCCATGCCATTGGAAAGGTCGCGCACCACGCGCTGAAAACGCTGAAAGGTTTCACCGATTTGCACCATACGCAAACCCAACGCACCATCGCGTATTTCTTCAATCAAATCGGCCACCTGGCTGGTGGCCTCGACCATGCCTGGATTTTTGGAAAGACGCGCCTGCTCTACCGTGCCTGCATTGGCAATCACCAGCTCACCGACCAGATTAATCAGTGCATCCAGTTTGTCGGAAGGCACACGAATCGACTGGGTGCCTTGAACGGATTTGGCTGCAGACTTTTTCCTGTGCGCCACGGCAACAGACACCACCGCTTCCGGACGCGCAAACCCGGCCAGTTGCAGAAGCGCTTCTGCGCGCACAGGCGCTTCTGGCAAGGCTTCAATTAAAACCTGGTACTGCTCGGGAGTACACTGATGCGGCGTAATGTACAGCTTGCTTTCTTCGGTTAAAAATTCGAAGGCATCCTGAATTTCTGCCAGGCTACTACTGGTTTTAAAGTGTAGTTCGAAGCCCAGATAACAACTTTCCGGGTCTAACTGTTCAAAAGCCGGCAGGCGGTCAAGCACGGGAATCGTGCACACAGACTCTCCGAATGTACCCAAAAAACCCAAAATAGGTGCGGGGTCAAAACCATCGCACAGGGTAGACTGGCCCAAACGCACAGAAATCTGCCAGTGCTTGCTCTCACTTGGACCAGCGCTGCTTCCAGCAGGGGCATCCGGCTTGGGGCCGTCATGGGCCGCCGACACCTGGCCCGATCCGGGGTCGGCAGCGTCTGTTAAATAAGCCTTCAGGCGTTGGGTAAGGCCACTTTGCATGGCCTGCAATTCTTCGGGCGTTTGCGCAGGGTCTGCGCCCGCCTCAATGGCATCCACCAGTTCGGAAATGTGGTCGCGGCACTCCAGCACCAGGCTGCTCATAGTGACATCAAAACCCATTTCGCCGTGACGCACCCGGTCCAGAACCGTCTCCAGGTCGTGTACAAAATGGGTAATGACTGCCAGTCCAAACACACCGGCACTTCCCTTAATGGTATGCGCGGCGCGAAACGCAGCGTTAAGCACGTCGGTGTCGGTGGGGTCTTTTTCCAGTTCCAGCACATGGGTTTCCACTTCGCCCAAAAGTTGCCTGGCTTCTGTAAAAAACACGCCACGTGCTGCTTCCAAATCCAGTTCAAACGCCATGTCGTTCCCCTCTGCCAAGTGTAGTCACACTGAACCTGCTTCGATCCAGGAGCTCATTCCCAATTGCGCTGCTTTGTGCAACAAGGCTTCATGGGGCTTGGTCCAGTTTATTTTAAGGCTGGCCTGTGGATCGTTTTGAATGGCTGCCAGCAGTTGAATGCCCGCCGTGTCCACCTCTTCGCAGTGCGCTAAATCCAGGGTAATGCTCTGCCCTTGGCCAAGGGCGTTCTTTAAACGTTCGTACAAGGCGCTGCATTCACAAATGGTTAAACTTGCCAAGGACCAGGTGGTTTTCTCTGAGGGCGCTGTGGCCTGCTGTGAAAAACTTGCTTCTTGCATGTCAAATTCCTTAAGTACCAGCGTGTTGTTTCAAGAAAACCCAGACAGCGCGCCTTACGCCACCAGTTTATTCACTGCTGTCAACATCTGCTCTGGCTTGAAAGGCTTAACCATCCAGGCCTTCAAACCCGCTGCCTGTCCATCTGCTTTCAGCTTGTCGTCTGATTCGGTGGTCAACATAATGATGGGTACAAACTTGTAATTGGGCATTTTTTTAACCTCACGAACAAACGTCAGCCCATCCATGTTTGGCATGTTTAAATCGCTGATTATCAGGTGTATTTTGCACCCGTCCAGCTTGGTCAGTGCATCGCGGCCATCGCAGCCCTCCAGCACCTCATAGCCCTGGCTTTTTAGTGTCATGGCAACCACTTGCCGTAGAGAAGTGGAATCGTCGACAATCAAAATGGTTTTACTCATTGGATGCTCGTTTAAAAAAAGGTGATGTCATCGTTCTGGCTGGTGTCGCCAGTGGCGGCCTGCCCCTGATTCACGCCGCTTTTTTTTGCGGCGCGGCTGCCGATGCCCGCGGACTGAAAGGCTTATTCTGTTTGGCTGCGGCAGATTTGCCCCCAGTCGAGGTGCGTCCGTGGTTTAGCCTTTCCTCTGCCATGGAATAGTTTTTTGCAGCGCAGCCAGCAACAACTCCACATTCAGCCCCTTGCCCCCACTGCGAGCCTGCTCGGCCAGGTTGTTCAAGCTGTCTTTGACGTGACCCACAATCTGGGAAACCCTATCCTGAAACTGAAAATTAACCACCGCACTGTTCAAACTGGCAGAAACCTGTTGGGTGTTTTCTACAATCGTTTGGCTGGCAGATTGCAAGGGGCCGGTTACCTCTTCAAAACGCTGCACCACCTCGCTGACAGTCGATTGGGCGTTGCCAAGCATTTCCAGATCCGATTTTTCCATTTTCTCGGCACCTTGCCCGGCACGGCCTGCGGCCTCAGAAATGTCTAGCACGCGCTGGCGGATTTTCTGGCCCGTGTCGGCAGACAGCATGGAAAGTTTGCGAACCTCATCGGCCACAATCGAAAACCCGCGGCCCTCTTCGCCCGCCCTTGCCGCTTCAATGGCTGCATTCAAGGCCAGCAGATTGGTTTTACCGGCCAGCTCTTCGACTGCATCAGCCATGCGCTTGAGCTCGTCGGTTGAGGCCACAAAACCTTTTACTTCCTTGAAAATGTGCTCTTTTTCAGCAATCGAATCCCGAAACCTGCCCAGCATGCCTTCCAGCGAATGCGCCACTTCGTGCGACAAACCACCACCAGAACTGGCCCCACCCAGCGCATTGGCAGCCGAAGAAGCAACGTGTACAGTGTCATTCAAACGCGAATGAATGGCTCCAAAAGCCTCGCCCAACTCCACAATGCCCTGCTCCATTTGCGAGTTGGCCATGTTGAGCTGTAAATTCAGTGTGGGCACCCATTTTTCCGCCAAACCAGACAAATCGGGTAAGGGAGCTGACTGCTCAAGGGCTGCTTCGGCCTCGTGGGAAGGTGCGCGACGGGTTTTTTGCTGAGCCAGAGTATCAGCTGTCGAAACCGGGACCGACAAACGTCCCGCCAGAAAGGCGATAACCAGCGCCAGCCCGCTTAAGACAACTACCAGCAGCGACCCGCTGACCAAAGCCGACACTGCCACCAGGACCACTGAAAAAATGCTGGCAACACCGCACACAACCCGAGTGTTTCTTGACTGGTTTAAGGCCATGGAAGCAAATCCTTTTCTTTTGAATGGGGGCCCAAACGCGGCCCCCTGGGAAGTCTGGCAAGGTGTGGTTAACTATCCAGACCGTATAAGCGCCAGTTTGCACCCCTTACGGGGCGTTCAAAGCCGGGAAAAGAAGGGATTTTTTTGGTCAAAAGGAAGGTTACGTTGAAAAAAACCTGAATCCGAATAACCTATCGGCAAAACCTATGAAGAACTACAGCTAAAACTCCAGTTCTTCCAACAAATCGCCACGTCTGAAAGTTGCAGAAAGCTGTTGCAATGAAATTTCTCTTTTCCCATAGAGTGTTGTCAATGCTTCCTGAATTTTTAAAACAGCTTTTTCGTGATACGAAATCACATTTTGAGAAAATAATTTTGTAATTTTTTGAAAATTATCGTGTGACACCTCTTCGAACCGCAAGCCGCCCTGCTTAAGCAAGTCACTGCCAATCAGCATGGCGATGTAGTGTGAGGCATAAGGTAAAAAAGGCGGCGGGCTCTGGCTAGCCGGCCTTTTTCGCTCGTTTTCGACTTCTCTGAATATCAGGACGGCAAGAACTGCCTGAGCTGCATTCAGGTCTTTAAAAATATCATCGTACAATTTATCAAAGTGGTCTCGCCTGCGAAATTTGGCCTGATGCGGTTTTTTCTCCAAATGGCCAGTACCGACTCCGCCACAATAGAGTTAGTAATTGTAGAAGACCCTCCTCCACCCGTTTCTTCGCGCTTGCGCTTGTATGCATAACCCAGCTCTTTCATACCGAGCTTAAGGCTTTTCTGAGTCTCATCGTTTGAACGTAAATCACGCAAGTCCACTGGATTCTGGCTATTCGTGGCATACGTGATGTCCTGTATAAACTCACTGTTACTCTGATCAAGTTCGTAGACACGAATCATTACATACGCCAAATGTGTCAAGCCTCGTCTGATTGTAAATTATTTTTCTAAACAATTCAGGCTGTTTTTTCTGCCATTTTTCAAGGCGTCAACAGGACAAAGATGCCCGAGATTGCGTTGTGGAATGCTGTGGTTATAGACATGCAGACAGTCCCTAAGGGTCTGAACAAGTTCACTTAAACTGCCAAAACGGGTTTGCTGCACCAACTCACTGATGCGGCCGTTAAAGCGCTCAACCATGCCGTTGGTTTGTGGATGCTTGGGTTTGATTAAACGATGTTCAATACCAGCCTGTGAACAAGCCTGATCGAAAACATGTGCGCCAGTGGGTTCTTTGGCTTTGCTGGTAAAGCGGTCAGTAAATTGCGTGCCATTGTCAGTTAACAACTTCTCTATTTTGAACGGACAAGCCTTCTGTAATCGCTTGAGAAAGTCCACACTGCTTTGTTCAGTCTGATCGGGGTAAACATGCATAAAGACCCATCGGGAGGCCCTGTCGATGGCAACAAAGAGGTAGCTGCGGCTTGTTTGGCCGGGCATTTGTGGCAGGTACTTAATGTCCATGTGGATGAAGCCCGGTGCGTAGTCTTTGAAGCTTTTTTTCTCTGCCTGATTACCCGCTTTTTTTTGCTCCTGCATGAGCGTGCGCAGGC
>JAAURO010000026.1 GCA_012032215.1 Limnobacter sp. | reverse complement strand
GTGAACCAGTAAACACCTCGGCCACAGTAAATGGCTGAGACAGGAAACGCTGGATTTTACGGGCGCGGGCCACAAGCTGCTTGTCTTCTGGCGACAATTCATCCATGCCCAGAATGGCAATGATGTCGCGCAGTTCTTTGTAGCGTTGCAAAATAGATTGCACTGAGCGAGCTACGTTGTAATGCTCTTCGCCAATCACGTTCGGGTCTACCTGACGCGACGTGGAATCGAGCGGGTCAACCGCGGGGTAAATGCCCAAAGAGGCGATATCGCGAGAAAGCACCACCGTGGCATCCAGGTGAGCAAAGGTGGTAGCGGGTGATGGGTCGGTCAAGTCATCGGCAGGCACGTACACGGCTTGCACCGAAGTAATGGAACCCTTCTTGGTAGAAGTAATGCGCTCTTGCAAGCGGCCCATTTCTTCCGCCAGCGTAGGCTGATAGCCCACCGCTGACGGCATACGACCCAGCAAGGCCGACACTTCCGTACCCGCCAGGGTGTAGCGGTAAATGTTGTCCACGAAGAGCAGTACATCACGGCCTTCGTCGCGGAAGTATTCAGCCATGGTGAGGCCTGTCAGGGCCACACGCAGACGGTTGCCGGGAGGCTCGTTCATCTGGCCGTATACCAGTGCCACTTTTTCCAGCACGTTGGAATCTTTCATTTCGTGGTAGAAGTCGTTGCCCTCGCGGGTACGCTCACCTACACCGGCAAACACCGAGTAACCACCATGTTGCTTGGCGATGTTGTTGATCAATTCCATCATGTTGACGGTTTTGCCCACACCGGCGCCGCCGAACAAGCCCACTTTGCCGCCTTTGGCAAACGGGCAGATCAAATCGATAACCTTGATACCCGTTTCCAGAAGCTCTTGAGAAGGAGACAGATCATCGAAATCGGGCGCAGGCTGGTGAATACCGCGTGTTTGTTCTGTTTTAACTTCACCGGCTTCGTCAATGGGGCGACCAAGCACATCCATGATCCGGCCCAGAGTTCCCTGACCAACAGGCACAGAAATAGGCGCGCCAGTGCTTTTCACGACCATGCCCCGGCGCAGGCCATCTGAAGCCCCCAGGCAAATGGTACGCACAACACCATCGCCCAGCTGCTGCTGAACTTCCAGTGTCAGATCCGAACCATCCATGACCAATGCATCGTACACCTTCGGCAAGGCATTGCGCGGAAACTCCACGTCAATCACGGCGCCGATACACTGTACGATTTTTCCTTCATTTGTCGCAGTACTCATCGTTTTTTCCTTAATTCAAAAATCTTTCTGAATCGTTTGATTCACATTAAACTGCGGCTGCACCACCTACAATTTCCGCCAGTTCTTTGGTAATTGCAGCCTGGCGGGCCTTGTTGTATGTCAGTTGCAGTTCACCAATCACGCTCTTGGCATTGTCGGAGGCGGCCTTCATGGCCACCATGCGGGCAGATTGCTCGGAAGCCATATTCTCTGAAAGTGCCTGATACACAAGTGCCTCGATGTAACGCACCAACAGGTAGTCAATCACGGCTTGGGGATCGGGCTCGTAAACATAGTCCCAGGAAGCAGTGCCGGCATCAGCCTGCATCTTGTCGCCCCCCAGCGGCAGCAACTGCTCAAACACAGGCTCCTGCTTCATGGTGTTGACAAACCGGGTGTAGGCCAGATACACGGCATCAACTTCGCCTGCAAGAAAGGCATCAAGCTGCACCTTAATGGCACCAATCAGTGTTTCCATGTGGGGCGTGTCACCAAGCTGAACCACCCTGGAAGCAATGGGCACACCCAGGCGGTTCAAAAAACCCAGACCCTTGCTGCCAATTGCCGTTGCTTTGGCTTTTACACCCGTGGCTTGCAGGGCTTGCAAACGGTTGGTGACCAACCGCAACACATTGGTGTTTAAACCACCACACAGGCCTTTGTCGGTCGTAACAACAATAACACCCACATTTTTCACTTCAGCCCTTTCCACCATGTAATCGTGGCGGTATTCCGGGTTGGCTTTAGACAAGTTGGCACAAATATTACGCACTTTGTCTGCGTAGGGGCGGGCCGCACGCATGCGTTCCTGCGCCTTGCGCATTTTTGATGCAGCAACCATTTCCATGGCCTTGGTGATCTTGCGCGTGTTTTTGCACGCTCTTGATCTTGCTGCGGATTTCCTTCATTCCTGACATCGTGTTTCCTCCTGGCGCAGGGACTGCGCAATGCAGCCCTTGCTTTGGTACGGATTAAGCTGAAGCGTGTTCAGATTAATACGTGCCAGTTTTTGTAGGAGTTTGACAGCTTCGTGCAGCTTGGGCTCGTCGTCTTTGGACAACTCCTGAGTCTGCTCTATGCGATCAATCAACTCTTTGTGGCTGGTCAGCATGAATTGACGCAAAGCGGACTCAAAGCTCAGCACATCCTTTACCTCCACATCGTCCAGGTAACCGCTGTTAATGGCAAAAAGCGACAGCGCCATTTCCCAGGTTTGCAAAGGCTGATACTGCGGCTGCTTCAGCAACTCCACCACGCGCTTGCCACGCTCCAGCTGACGGCGGGTAGCCTCATCCAGATCAGAAGCAAATTGCGCAAATGCCGCCAATTCACGGTATTGGGCCAAGTCGGTACGAATACCTCCCGACAGTTTTTTAACCACTTTGGTTTGCGCTGCACCGCCTACGCGGGATACAGAAATGCCCGCGTTAATGGCAGGACGAATGCCCGAATTAAACAAATCGGTTTCCAGGAAAATCTGGCCATCGGTGATGGAAATCACATTGGTAGGAACAAACGCGGTTACATCGCCAGCCTGGGTTTCGATAATCGGCAATGCGGTTAGCGATCCTGTTTGACCCTTCACTTCGCCTTTGGTGAATTTTTCCACGTAATCGGTATTTACCCGTGCGGCACGTTCGAGCAGGCGTGAGTGAAGATAGAACACATCGCCAGGGTAGGCCTCACGACCAGGTGGGCGGCGCAGCAGCAGGGAAATCTGGCGATACGCCACCGCTTGCTTGGACAAATCGTCGTACACAATCAGAGCATCTTCACCGCGATCGCGGAAGTACTCGCCCATGGTGCAACCCGAGTAAGGTGCCAGGTATTGCAGGGCGGCAGATTCAGAGGCAGGAGACGCAACCACAATGGTGTATTCCATCGCACCGTGCTCTTCCAGCTTGCGAACCACGTTTTGAATGGAAGAGGCTTTTGGCCTACCGCCACGTACACGCATTTAACACCCTTGCCCTTCTGATTAATGATGGTGTCGATAGCCACCGCGGTTTTACCGGTTTGACGGTCGCCAATAATAAGCTCGCGCTGACCACGGCCCACTGGCACCATGGAGTCGATGGCCTTGATACCTGTTTGCAAGGGCTGCGACACAGACTGCCGGGTAATTACACCTGGCGCCACCTTTTCAATAACATCAGTCATTTTGGCGTTAATAGGACCCTTGCCATCGATAGGTTGACCCAAGGTGTTGACCACTCGGCCACACAGCTCCGGGCCAACAGGCACTTCCAGAATACGGCCCGTGCACTTCACGGTGTCGCCTTCCGAAATGTGCTGGTATTCACCCAAAATTACGGCACCAACGGAATCGCGTTCCAGATTAAGTGCCAAACCGAAGGTATTACCGGGAAACTCCAGCATTTCACCTTGCATTACATCGGACAGGCCGTGAACACGGCAAATGCCATCGGTAACTGACACCACGGTGCCTTGGGTTCGGATATCGACCTCAGATCCGAGGCCTTCTATCCGGCTCTTGATCAGTTCGCTGATCTCAGAGGGATTCATGTGCATAGTAATTGCTCCAAATTTGTTTGAGGCCCATTCAGGCAAGAGTCCGGGTGGAATCAGGCGGTCAGGGCCACCTTCATCGCATTCAGTTTTCCGCGCACGGATGTGTCAAGAAATTGATCGCCCACCTGCACAGTGATGCCGCCTATCAAGGTTTCATCGACTTGTACCGTTACGTTGAGTTTCAGACCAAACTTCCTTTCCAGCGGCCCCACCATGTTTTGTACTTCGGACGCATCCATGGAAAAGGCTGAAGTAATAACCGCTTCGGCCGAACCTGAGTCGGCATTTTTCAACCCGTTAAAATGGTGGGCAATTTCAGGCAAAGCCAACAGACGGCGATTTTCCACGAGCGAAGACAGAAAGTTCCTGGCCTCTGCCTGGGCAGGTGTGCCGGACAGCTCGCTGAACACGGCCAACACCTGTTCATCATTCAACTTGGGGTTGTCGATCAAAAGACGTATATCCGGGTTTTGCGCCACTGCCGCCCACGCGTCCAGCCAGTCAGACCATTGCTGCACCTTTGAGGAGGCATTGGCCACCTTGTAGGCTGCTTCGGCGTAAGGACGAGCGATGGTAGATAGTTCGACCATGTTTTATATTCCTTGGTGCAAGAAAATTAAAGTACGGCCAATTACAGTTCGGCCTTTAACTGGTTCAGCAAATCAGTATGGGCCTGACGAGACACTTCCTTTTTCAGGATTTGTTCAGCGCCACGTACCACCAGGTCGGCCAGTTGGTTGCGCAGCTGATCGCGGGCACGCTGTGCCTCTTGAGCAGCTTCTGCCTCGGCCTGAGCAAGAATACGCTTTTTTTCCAATTCGGCCTGCTTCTTGGCATCTTCGATGATTTGCTGAGCCCGCTTTTCTGCGTCGGCAAGGCGGCTCTGATTTTCAGACCGAACTTCGGCCATTTCCTGTTCAGCCCGGCGCCCGGCTTCTGCCAGTTCCAGCTTTCCACGTTCTGCAGCGGCCAAACCGTCTGCAATTTTTTGGGCACGCTCATCGATCGCTTTAATTAGGGGCGGCCACACATATTTCATGGTGAACCACGCCAAAATGAAGAAAACGATAAGCTGTGCAAACAGCGTTGCGTTTAAGTTCACGGCTAGTTTCCTTTAAAACGCGCAGAAAATAGCAACAAATCTGCGCGGGTTACTCGAAGGAATTGGCTGCAAATTAACCAACGAAGGGGTTGGCAAAAGCAAACATCATGGCAATACCTACGCCAATCAGGAAGGCCGCATCGATAAGGCCAGCCAACACAAACATTTTGGTTTGCAGTTCGTTCATCAGTTCGGGCTGGCGTGCAGAAGCTTCCAGGTATTTGCCACCCATAATGGCAATACCAATACAGGCACCAATCGCACCCAAACCAATAATCAAACCACAAGCCAGGGCAACAAAAGCAACGTTAGTCATGACAACTCCTTCAATGTAAAAAATGAAAATTTAAAAAATCAAAACCTGTAATTCGTGCGGGCGCATTTCCGGAAACACATCCGAACACGCACCAAATTAGTGCGCTCATTAGAACCTATTAATGCGCCTCGTGGGCTTGACCGATGTAAATCAGGGTCAACATCATAAAAATAAAACCCTGAAGTAAAACAATCAGAATGTGAAAAATAGCCCAGATTGAACCGGCAATAATGTGGCCTATGAAGGCAAAGGCACCGCCCATTGACAGGGCTGCTGCGCTACCCAATAAAGCAATAAGCATGAAAATCAGCTCGCCTGCGTACATGTTGCCAAACAGCCGCATACCCAGAGAAACCGTTTTTGCGGCGTATTCAATGAGGTTTAGAACAAAGTTGGGAATCCAGAGCAACGGGTTGGAACCAAACGGCGCGCAAAACAGTTCGCGCACAAAACCAGCAGCACCTTTGATTTTCACCGAATAATACAGCATGAGGCACAACACGCCCAGCGAAAGGCCCAGAGCACCGTTTAAATCGGCAGTAGCAACTACCCGCAGGTAAGCATCGTGTGGGTCGGCAACGACACCAGAGGTGGCCAATCCGTGACCCCACAGCATGGGCAGCAGATCAACGGGCACCAGGTCGAACGCGTTCATGACGACAATCCAGCAAAAGACGGTCAGAGCAAGTGGTGCGATAAACTGGCGGTTGCCGTGCACAATCGCTTTGGACTGGCTCTCCACCATTTCAACCATAAGCTCTACAAATCCTTGAAAACGCCCGGGCACACCTGAGGTGGCCTTTTTGGCGGCACGGCGCAGAAACAACAAGGCCAACAAGCCAGAAAGAATTGAGAAAAACAGGGTATCCATATTGACGACTGAAAAATCAGCAATAAAGGACTGTTTACTGGTTGCAAAGTGTTGCAGGTGATGAACGATATATTCCGAAGCCGTGGGGCCCGAAGTGTGTCCTGCTACGGTATCTGCTGCGATTGAATCTGCTGCCATTGTTATCTCAAAAAAAATGCCAAAAATAGCTTTTAAGGGTTGCCACCACTGCAAGCAGCAGGGGCCACCAGATTAAATCGGGGTCTACCAGGCCAGCCACAAACAAAATTACAATGCTTGCGCCAACCTTTATAAATTCGCCAGCCAAAAAGCACCAGGGTGCCTGCCATAGGGTTTTTGGTTCCCAACGCCAGGCGCGCGGCAAAAACCGTACTGGGCAAAGCCACGGCCAACAGCCCCCAGCCCGCAGACTGCGCATGTTGCACCGACAGTGCCAGCATCGAGAGACAAACCAAACCCCCGACAAGCCATTGAAGCCCGACGATTTTCCACATAAGCACTGTTTTGCAGCATGACCAGGAACAAGGGGTTGCTCCCTTTCGGTGCATGCGCTTTTGACAAACCCGAGGATTATAGGTGTTTTTACGCAGCCGCGTCAAACACATTTCAAGGAAACTCTGCACAACGCGGCGCTTTACTCGCGCGATGTAGGCAATTACATGCAACACCATACTCTCTTTTTTCCTGCGCCCAAAAAAAATTACAAAAACTCACAAAAATAATGAACTTTTCATAAAAAACAAACACTCAGTTTTTTACATTTCCTGTGAGAAATTGGCATGCCTACCCCCGCTACCAACCATTTACCCAAAGCGCCTCACACTAGGGAAAGCCCCGAAGTATCGGTATCTCCCGAGCACGTTCGGCCTTTGTTAGACGTTTTAGCAAACCAGATTACCTGGCCAGCTTTAAAGACTTTGTTGGAACAACATTCAAAAGATCCAGCGCGTGTTGTTTCGCATATGCTGGGCAGAGTTGGTTCACAGGCTTTAGAGGACATGGATTCAGCTAGCAGGGAAAGGCTTCATGCCTACACAAGGGCTACTATTCAGGCGGTCACGCATCAATTAGGTGTACTCCTGAAAGCCATCCCCGTGCCGCCATTGCATGTACCGTTGGCCAACAGTCAATCTGAAGAGGCTTACGCACCAAACACTGCGCCGGTTACAACCACAAAAAGCAATGATCAAGCGGGCCCTAGTCTTGCACCAAGAAGGTCCAAACGCGACCGAAGCGCTTTTGGGAATGAGGCTGACGGTACCCCAGCAAAAACCCCCAGAACCACCGATGCTGCAACCGAAAAAACCTTTTGAAAGAAGAGTTTATCGGCGCGGTAATGCCGGCTTGGGTTAAAAGAGCAGCGAATGGACATAAAACAACGACTGAGCCTTTGTGCAAATTCCTAGAAGAAATTGCATCAGACCCAGCAAAAATGGAAACATTCAAAACCGTTTTATTGAAAACGCCCAGAAAAGAAATTCCAAATATTAATAGGGGTCACAGCCCTTTTCCGCACTCATACTCGATGCTTCACGCACTTTGGAAAACCATATTCAAAGCAAATCCACTCGGTCAACCCACACTCCCAGTGCACGAACGACTACGAATGGCGCGAATACTGGTACTCAATGATTTGGGCATGAGTGCACTGATGACCACCACCGATAAGGCTCGAAATAGCGGCGAGAGCAGTGAGGCTCGAAATAGCGGCGAGCGCAGAAATTTTGACATGCTCATAAAAAGAATGGAGATTTTTTAGAACGCCATGAGAAAGAACTTGGAGCACATACTGCGCCAAGCCAAGCGCACAATCAGCACTCTCAGCAGGACAACACCCATCACTCTGCCTGAGGAAAGCCGATGCGCTGTAACACGCCATCGAGTTCGTCCAGATTAGAGAACCTAATAACCAGGCTTCCTTTGCCATTGGCAGTGGTTTTAAGCTGCACATCGCAGGCCATCCAGTCGCACAGGCCTTCTTGAAGGCGCTTTGCGTCTGGGCCCAACACCCGCCTGGGCAGGATGCGTTCGCTTTCTTTGGTCCAGTCAATTACGAGTTTTTCAGTTTCACGCACAGAAAGCCGCCGATTCACCACTTTCGTTGGCACAGGCTATCTGCGCGGCTGTATCCAATACCAGCAATGGACGCGCGTGGCCCATTTCAATGTCGCCAGCCAGCAACATGGTTTGCACTGGTTCGGCCAGATTAAGCAAGCGAAGCAGATTGCTGGTTGCGCTGCGCGAGCGGCCAATTGCTTGCGCAGCTTGCACATGCGTTAAATGAAACTCGTCGATAAGGCGCTTAACACCAGTGGCCTCTTCCAGCGGGTTGAGATTTTCACGCTGAATGTTTTCGATAAGCGCCATGGCCAGCGCAGATTCATCGGGCACGGAACGCACCAGAACCGGCACCTCGGCCAACCCGGCCATGCCAGCGGCCCTGAAACGCCGTTCGCCGGCAATAATTTCGTATTTATCGGCCCCAACCGGGCGCACCAAAATTGGCTGCATAATGCCCTGGCTTTTGATCGATTCGGCCAAGTCCTGTAAAGAGGCTTCGTCCATGCGTGTTCGCGGCTGGTACTTGCCTGCCTGTAGCTGGGCGCGCGACAGCACCCTGATTGTTTCCTGCCCAGGCTCGGGGGAAAACTCTGCGGAAGGACCAGCGGGCCCTAAGAGGGCTTCCAGCCCCCTTCCTAGACCCTTGGCCCGTTTTGTTGCATTCATGCTTACCTCTTACAATGCTTTTTGAATACCGGGCAATTTTATTAGCCATTGAAAACCATTATGCTGCCGCTGCCGCAAGCCCTACCCTGCCCGCCATTTCCGTCGCAAAACTCAAATAAGCCTGGGCGCCTTTGCTGCGCTTGTCGAACAACACGCCGGGCACCCCATAACTGGGCGCTTCGGCTAAGCGCACATTGCGCGGAATAATGGTTTTGAATACTTTATCGGCAAAGTGTTTTTCCAGTTGCTCGGACACTTGCTGCGAGAGCGTCATGCGTGGGTCGAACATTACGCGCAACAGACCAATAATAGTGAGATTGGGATTTAAATTTTTGCACACTTGGCGAATGGTGTTGACCAAATCGCTTAAACCTTCCAGAGCGTAGTACTCGCACTGCATGGGAATTACCACGCCATGCGCACAGCACAAGGCATTGAGAGTAAGCAACGACAAAGCCGGTGGGCAATCAATGAGCACGAAGTCGTAGCTGCCACATACCTCATCCACCGCTTGGCGCAATTTCAACTCGCGGCCTTCAAACTCAACCAGCTCTACTTCGGCGCCAGCCAGTTCGCGGTTGGCGGGAATAATATCGAACCCGGCATTTTCTGCGCTAACAATGGCTTGTTTGGCTGAGCACAACCCTACCAACACTTGGTATACACTGAACTCTATCGAGTGTTTTTCAATGCCTGACCCCATGGTGGCGTTGCCTTGCGGGTCGAGATCGATCAGCAATACGCGGTAATTGGACATGGCCAGCCCTGCTGCCAGATTAACGGCTGTAGTGGTTTTACCCACGCCACCTTTTTGATTGGCAATACAAAAGACTTTTGCCATGAGCGCCATTCCTTGAAGTGATGTTGTGTGCTTTGATGGTAGTGTGTTTTGATTTTATCTGCGAATGAGGAACAAATGCCGGGCTTCGGTCAGGAATGGCACTTGCAAAGGGCAAACTGCTTGCACCAACCACCCGGCCGACACATCTTGATCGGTTTCCCAGCGGCCTTTCATGGCTGCAAAAACGCCACCGGGGGCCAGGCAGGCTTGGCTTAAATCAATAAACTGCGACATGCTGGAAAACGCCCTTGAAGTAATGACATCGAAAACTTGTCCCGGTTGCCAGGCTTCGATTCTGGCATGCACAGCCCTGGCATTGCACAGCTGCAAACTACCGATGGCTTGCTGCATGAAGACCACTTTTTTTTGCACTGTATCCAGGCAGGTTATCTGCCAGTGCGGCTTTGCGATGGCCCAGATTAAACCCGGCAAACCGGCACCAGCACCGACATCCAGCACGCGCACAGGCAGGGGCTGCACCTGCGTTTGTGCCGAGTGTTCGTGGGTAGAAGTGGGGACAATACCCGCCTCCAGTGCTGGCAGGGCTGCCAAACAATCCAGCAAGTGATGGGTGAGTATTTCATCGCCGTGGCGAATGGCAGTGAGGTTGTACACCCGATTCCACTTCGCAATCAAATCGCCATAAGCCAGCAGTTGTTCTATTTGCCTGACCGAAAGGGCCAAGCCCAACTGTGCCAGCCCCTCTTCCAAGGCTTGTTGCTGAGGATGTGTCAAGCCACTTGCTCCTGCCCCGGTTTGCTTGAGTTGTCATCCTTTTCGGCACCGCTGGTAGTGTGGGCAGTAGCAAGCAGTTCGCGTTTTTTTAAGTAAACCAGCAGCAAAGACAGCGCCGCCGGGGTGATGCCTTGAATTCGCGCGGCTTGCCCCAAAGTACCGGGCTTTGCCTGATTAAGTTTTTGTTGCACCTCTTTGCTTAAACCTTGAACCTGGTTGTAATCCAGGCCGTCGGGCAGCCGCAGTGTTTCCTGGCCAAGACTGCGCTGAATCTCAGATTCTTGCCGTGCCACATAACCAGAATACTTTACTTCGATTTCCAGCTGCGAAACCAATGCACTGTTTTGCAACGGTTCCAGCAAAATAGCCCGGTTTTCAACACTGGTAAGGCTGGCCAAACTGCGGTACTGCACATTGGGGCGCTTGAGTAGATCGTACAAATTGTACTCGTGCTCAATGCCCTTGCCCAACACCGCCTCCAATTGCACCAGATCAACCAGCTTGGGATTTATCCAAGTCGCCCGCAAACGCTGGGCTTCCCGGTCTATCGCTTCTCGCTTTTGGCAAAAAGAGGCCCAGCGTGCATCAGTGACCAATCCCAGTTGCCGTCCCTTTGCGGTGAGTCTAAGGTCGGCATTGTCTTCGCGCAGACTCAGTCGGTACTCTGCCCGGCTGGTAAACATGCGATAAGGCTCCGCCACCCCCTTAGTGATTAAATCGTCCACCAACACACCCAGGTAAGCTTCGTCGCGACGTGGCACCCAGTTTTCTTGTTCCTGTGCGGTTAATGCGGCGTTGGCGCCTGCCAACAAACCTTGCGCGGCGGCCTCTTCGTAGCCAGTAGTGCCGTTTATTTGTCCCGCGAAGAACAAGCCTTTAACCTGACGGGTTTCCAACGTGGCAT
>JAAURO010000025.1 GCA_012032215.1 Limnobacter sp. | reverse complement strand
GAGCCGTCTGGCCGCGGAATCGCGCCAGCTCGTCTACTATATCGGGGGAAAAACCGATGCGCTCGACCGGTTTGGCACCCGCCTGGAACAGCGTTTCAGCAAGAAGCAGATTACCGCCATGCTGCACAAGGCGGGCTTTACGCAGGTAGAGTTTTCCAGCCAGATGCCCTATTGGGTGTGTGTGTCGTACAAATCGGCTGGCACCGAAGTGCTTCACGACCACCAGTCAGCATGAACGGGCAAACCATGCATCGAGTGGTGTTGTTAAACGACACCCGGGTTGATTGTCATTATGGCTGCGAGCTGGTGGTGTCTAACCTTCACGCCCTGTGCGCCCGCTATGGCATGCGCGTGGTGCGCACCTTTGGTAAATTCGAATTCACTGGCCTGTTGCAAAACACCGCCTGGTTGAACAACTGTGATCTTGTCCTCATTAACGGCGAAGGCACCATTCACCACAATGCGCACACAGGTGGGCTGTTGCTTCAACTGGCTGCGCTTGCGCAGGCACAGGGCAAACCGGTTGCTCTGATCAATTGTTCGTGGCAGGGCAACGGACAGGATTTCATGCAGATTGCCCATGGATTGCCAGTGGTCTCGGTGCGTGAATCGCTGAGCGAGGCTGAGTTTACCGCACAGGGCGGAAGTTGCAGGCGCGTGCCCGATTTAACACTGTGGAATGCCCGGCAGCACCCGCACGGCATGTCGGGCAGTTACAGCGATTACCTGGCCCGTGCGGGCAAAGGCACCCAGTTCAAAATGGGCTACACCGATTCTGTCTCGGTGCGCATGGCGCTTGAACTGCATGCCTTCGGGCGGCAGCAGGGGGCGCAGTTGGTGGCCATTCGCTTTGCCGAACCACGTTTCCCGCGTGCATTCTGGTTCGTTCGCTCGCTGATAGAGAAAAAAGACCTCAAGCAACCTGGCCTGTTGCTGCGAAAGGTGGGCTATGGTTCGTTCCATTACCAACAGATTGTTCATTCCTTGCCGGATTTTTTGCAGCAGGTCAGCAGCCTGGACTTGCTGGTGAGCGCGCGTTTTCATGCTGCTACCATTGCACTTTCTGTAGGCACTCCTTTTTCTGGCAGTAGTGCCGGCGCAAAAAGCCACCTACACCGATGGCCACAAGTTAAGGGGTTTGCTCAGGGATGCGGGCTTAAACCCCGATCGCCTGGTAGAAAATACGGGCGACTTGCCCGATAAAGTGCAGCGTTTGCGCCACTGGTCTGAAAGCGAGTTTACACAAGTGCAAGCCTACCTGGAACACGCCACAAATGCGGCACACGATTTGTTTCAGGAGATTTCAAGACTTTGCCCCGTTTCCTGAAGCATGGAAGAACACCCCTCTTTTCTGCTTTTGTAACTTACTTTATTTTGGTTTCTTATGAAAATTTCGGTTTCCCCACATGTTCAAATTTCCAACGCGGGTCCACTGGTTCTGTTTGGCGGCATCAATGTGCTCGAAGACACCTCCTCCACGCTGCGCTCTTGCGAAGCCTATGTAAAGGCTACTCACAAGCTGGGCATTCCCTACGTGTTCAAAGCCTCGTTTGACAAAGCCAACCGCACTTCCATTGCTTCCTATCGGGGCGTAGGCATGGAGCAGGGGCTGGAAATTTTCCGCAAGGTCAAGCAGGAATTCCACGTGCCCATCCTCACCGATGTGCACGAAATTCACCAGGTTAAGCCTGTGGCCGAAGTGGCCGATGTGCTGCAAATACCCGCGTTTTTGGCACGCCAAACCGATTTGGTTG
Organism: Limnobacter sp.; assembly: GCA_012032215.1. Lineage (GTDB taxonomy): Bacteria > Pseudomonadota > Gammaproteobacteria > Burkholderiales > Burkholderiaceae_B > Limnobacter. Next base: position 9,607 of record JAAURO010000025.1, on the reverse strand, counting down.
TGGCGGTGGCCAAGTCGGGCAGGGTAATCAATGTTAAAAAACCCCAGTTCATGAGCCCCACCCAAACTGCACACATTGTCGGCAAATGCCGGGAAGCAGGTAATAATCAGGTATTGCTGTGCGAACGCGGAAGCTGTTTTGGTTACGACAACCTGGTGGTAGACATGCTCGGGTTTCGTGAAATGAAAGAGACCAGTGGCAACTGCCCGCTGGTGTTTGATGTAACCCACAGTCTGCAACGACGTGAACCCGGCGGCGCAGCCTCGGGCGGGCGCAGGCAACAGGTGGCCGAACTGGCCCGCGCGGCCGTGGCACTGGGTATCGGTGGGTTATTTCTGGAAGCCCACGAAAACCCCGACCAAGCCCGTTGCGATGGCCCAAGCGCTTTGCCCTTAAGTCAACTCGAACCTTTTTTGCACCAAATCAAACAACTCGATGATTTGGTAAAAGGGTTTGACGCACTCAACATTCAATAGGTCTTCGTGTTATGTGCGGTTTGGCCGGTTTTTTACGTTCCTCCGTGGTGCCCGAGCACCCCCCCCAGGAAACCCTTGCCCGTATGGCCGATCAAATGGTCTCAAGAGGGCCCGATTCGTTTGGGTATTGGGCCGATACACAAAGCCAGATAGGGCTGGCGCACCGGCGCCTGGCCATTCTGGATCTGTCGCCTGCTGGGCACCAACCCATGCACAGCGCCACAGAACGCTTTGTGATTGCCTTTAACGGAGAAATTTACAACCACCTGGAATTGCGCCGCGAATTGCAAGCACAGTTTGGTGCCATGGCATGGCGCGGCCACTCTGACACCGAAACCCTGCTGACCTCCTTCGAGCATTGGGGCATAAATGCCACGCTGGAAAAAACCGTGGGCATGTTTGCGCTCGCGCTGTGGTGCACGCAGTCGCGCACACTGTATCTGGCACGCGACCGTTTCGGAGAAAAACCGCTGTATTACGGCTGGGTACAAAGCAAGCAACCCCAAACGGGCCAGGTGCTGGTATTTGGTTCAGAGCTCAAAGCGCTGAAGGCTTTCCCCGGTTTTGAAAACCCCATCTGCACCCAACGCGCTTGGCAATTATTTTCGCTATCTTTATGTGCCCGAGCCGCATTCCATTTACCAGGGCATTTACAAACTGCAGCCGGGCTGCGTGCTGGAATTAAATGCCCGGCAACTGCAGCCTGTATTGCCGCAGGCTGAACATCCACAACCCGGGTTTAAGCCGCGCAGTTACTGGAGTTACCGCGAAACCATCGAGAAAGCCCAGCACGCTGTGTTTCACGATGAAGCAGAAGCTTTGCACACAGCAGAGCAGGTGCTGGAGCAGGCAGTGTGCAGCCAAACTCTTGCAGATGTGCCCTTGGGGGCATTTTTATCGGGCGGGGTAGATTCCAGCACCATTGTGGCCCTCATGCAGAAAAACGCCACCCGCAAAATAGACACCTTTACCGTGGGGTTCGATGTTCCCGGCTACGACGAATCCGCCCACGCTGCCGCGGTGGCCCGGCACTTAGGCACCAACCACCACGAATTGCGGCTGACCGCGCAAGATGCACTGAATGTAATTGCAGATCTGCCCGGCATGTACAGCGAACCCTTCGCCGACTCCTCGCAAATTCCCACTCACCTGGTGTGCCAATCTGCGCGTGCACATGCCACCGTGGCCTTGTCGGGCGACGCGGGCGATGAAATTTTTGGTGGCTACAACCGCTATTTCTGGGCGCACGCATGTGGAATGTGTTTGGGAAAATGGGCAGTACTGGACGCAACATGGCAGCCCATGCTCTGAAAATGCTGCCACCTTCGGCGTGGGACACGTTGGCGGGGGTTTTGAAACACGGCCGCCCTGGTGCGGGGGTGGGTGGGGTCATCCGCGTGGGTGAAAAGTTGCACAAACTTGCCAATCGCATACAGTGCACTGCATCAGCCGATGAGTTTTACCAAAGCCTGGTCAGCGAATGGCGCTGGCCAGAAACCCTGGTTAAAGCCCACAGCAACAGTACAGGCTTTTCTACCCTGAACCTTGCCTTGCCCGGCGCGGGCATGGATGATTTTGCAGCCCGCATGATGTACCGCGATGCACTCAGCTACCTGCCAGGCGACATTCTGTGCAAAGTAGACCGCGCCGCGATGGCTATCAGCCTGGAAACCCGTGCCCCGTTTCTGGACCACCGTGTGGCTGAGGTGGCATGGCGATTGCCCATGCACATGAAAATCCGCAACGGAGTGGGTAAATGGGCCTTGCGTCAGGTGCTGTACAAATACGTGCCCCAGGCATTAATCGAGCGCCCGAAAGCCGGTTTTGCCATTCCACTGGCGGCGTGGTTGCGTGGTCCGCTGCGCGACTGGGCCGAAAGTTTACTGCAACCCGTGCACCTGGAGCAGCAGGGGTATTTGCATTCACAGCCCGTGCAGAAACTTTGGCGCGAGCATTTGTCGGGCCGGTTTGATCATTCTGCCAAGTTGTGGAGTGTGCTCATGTTTCAGGATTGGCTTGGTCACAATGAAGGAAAGAAGCAATGATTTACTACTCCATGTTAATGGCTTTTGTATTTGGCATGGGCGCACTGAAAAACGATCGCATTAACGCCCGCGACGACGAACCCATCTGGAAATTTGCATTCGTGCTGTTGGTGTTTTTCATTGGCTTTCGTCACCACGTGGGCATGGACTGGAACAACTACCTGGCCCAGTTTGAGCGCGTCAAAGGCGAACATTTTTCCCAGGTGTTCGATTACACCGAGTGGTTGTATTACCTCACCATGCACATTGCCAACTACCTGGGTTTTGACATCCATGTTGCCAACCTGATTTCCTCTACCGTGTTTTGCATAGGGCTTTTTGCGTTTTGCAACAGCTTGCCCAACCGTTGGGCAGGCTTGCTGGCAGCCTTGCCACTGTGTGTCTTCACCTTTGCCATGTCTGCCAACCGGCAGGCCATGGCAGCAGGCATCTTGTTGTACCTGGTGGCCCACTGGTATCAATACGGCGTATTCAGACGGCTGGTTTTTATTGGCCTGGCCTCGTTGTGCCACACCAGCGCCATGTTAATGACCCTGTTTGTTATTCTTGAACTGCGCAAAAGTGTGTACATCAAACTGGGTTTGGCAGCCGCATTGTTTGCAGCCGCCTATTTGTCAGCCGAAACCATGGATCGGTTTGAATATTACGACAAACTGTATGGCTTGCGTGGTGGTGACGACCAGCGCAAAGTGGTGGAGGCCAGTGGTGCCTTGGCCCATTTGTTGTTTAACGCCGGCCCGGGGTTGATGATTGTCATTTCGTGGCTTAGGGGTGGTTGGGCACGGGGGCTGAACCGCTTGCTGCTGTGCATGGCGTTGTTTTCGGTAGCCCTGATTCCAGGTGCCATGGTGGCTTCTACTGCCATTAGCCGGATTTCCATGTACCTGTTCCCGGTGTCGGTGTGCTTTTTTGGATGCATCCCGATTTGGGCAAAAACGAAAAGCAGCAGCCAGTTTGTGTATTTGGGGGCAGGCGTGTTTCTGATTGCGGTAGCCGTGTTCTGGTTTTATTTTTCCAATTCGGGATTTGCGTATATTAATTACAGCAATTATTTGTTTATTTCATCAGAAACTGAATAAGTTGGGAAAATTTTTATATAGCAAGAAAACCACAATATGGCATAGCGTTCGGCACAGGATTGTGCCAAAAATCGGTGCTTTCGCACCATGGCAACGCCTTAGCCGGGTGGCATGCCCCAAGTGCCAGGGCAAGAAAGTAGAATCGGAAATCCTATGCCATATTATATTTTTCCTGCTATATTTTATTCCGTTGGTGAATAAGAAAACATTGGTTAAAATTCAATGACGCAATTTTTATAAAACTTAATATGGCAGAAAGAGTTGTGAATACCGAAAGAACAATCGACTAAAAGGAAGCAATATGGCTGATCACCAAGAAAGCGAACTGGAAGAAGAGTTGAGCCAACCGGGTTCTAGCGATGGGGAAGTTGAGCTGTTAGACGAAGTAATGCACCCGTTTAACCCGGCTGACATTGACATTGTGGTAGAGCCTAAATCGCTGGACACGCTGATCAAGCGCATAAAAAACAAAGAAATTGACATGAATACTGATTTTCAGCGGCATGCCAATTTGTGGAAAAGCCCACAAATGAGCCGCTTAATCGAGTCTATTTTGATTCGATTTCCATGCCCGTTTTTTATTTTGATGCATCGGATGAAAACAACTGGCTGATTGTCGATGGTTTGCAGCGTCTTTCTAGCATTAAAAAATTTGTTTTGGATGGAGACCTGCGCCTAACCGGTCTTGAGTTTTTAACGGACCTCAATGGCAAGACTTTTGACAAACTGCCTCGGCAATATCAGCGCCGTATCGAAGAGTGTCCCGTTACCGTCTACATGATTAAACCAGGTACACCCAAAGAGGTGAAGTACTCTGTGTTTCGCCGAATAAATACCGGTGGGCTCATGCTAAATAACCAGGAAATACGCAATGCAATGGCCAATTCCCGAGAGCGCGACTTGCTAAAAGAACTGGCAAACCTGGAGTGCACCAAAGCCATGTTGGGTGACTTGTCCACGCGCATGAAAGACCAGGAGCTGGTGCTGCGCTTTTGGGCTTTTTATCGGTTTAACTACTTGGATGGCGATTACAAAAAAGACATGGCCTCATTTCTAGACAAAGCGATGGCAGACATTCAAGAAGGAGATGACATCCATCACAAGGAGTTTAAACACCACTACTCCACAGCCATCCAACGTTGTTTTCAACTACTCGGCGAAAATGGATTTGAAAAAAGCCAGTGTTAAATTCTGGCAAGCGTTTCAAGAATTCAACCTTGTTTGAAGTGTGGATGGTTACGATGGCCAAGCTTTCGTCCGCCGAGTTTAAGCAATTGCTTGATAAAAAAGACGAATTTCAGAGTAAAACACGTGCCTTGCTGGAAGACGGCAAGTTTTTTGATTCAATTACCTATTCGACCCAGAAGAGAGAACACGTTGAGACGCGCTATAAAAAAGTGGAAGAACTGATTAAAGAGGTACTGAATGCTTGAGTTTATCCATATTAAAAATTTTAAAACTTTGCTCGATGCCCGCTTTCCACTTGGTGCTCTGAATTTGTTTTCTGGTCTTAATGGGATGGGTAAGTCAACTTTGATACAAAGCCTGTTGTTATTGCGGCAATCCAATGAGCGAAATACACTAAAAAGCAGAGGGCTATTGCTGAATGGAGATTATGCAAACATTGGGACTGGAAAAGATGCACTTTCAAGTTTTAGTGCGCAGGAGGAAATTGTTTTTACCGTTAAATGGAGTGAGTTTGAAAAACCAGTGAAATTTGAATTTGGCTATCAGCACGATTCTGACTTATTGCCGTTGCGTGAAGTAGGTCTTGATGAACGTTCACAAAATTGAGCCTTTTTAATTCCAGTTTTCAATATCTTAGTGCAGACAGATTGGGGCCTCAAAGCCACCACCAATTGTCTGAGTTTCATATTCGAGATTTAAAGTCATTGGGGCATCATGGTGAGTTTGCGGTGCATTTTATTGCGGTCAATGGGGCCAAAGAGCTTGAAATTGAAGCTTTAAAACACCCCCAGGCACTTGCGACCACTTTGTTGGCAAATATTGAAGCCTGGATGTCAGATATTACGCCCGGCCTGAGAATCAAAGCCGTGGCACAGCCTCAATTTAACTCCGCAAGCCTGAGTTACTCCTTTAATCAAGGTAAAGAAACAACAGAAGAGTTTAAACCACAAAATGTAGGCTTTGGTTTGAGTTATGTGTTGCCTGTTGTTACCAGCATATTGAGTGCTGCCAAGGGTGATTTGCTCATCATTGAAAATCCGGAATCGCATTTGCATCCGGCTGGTCAGTCACTGATGGGTAAATTGTGCGCCATTGCCGCAACAAGTGGTGTGCAGTTGATGGTTGAGTCCCATTCTGACCATTTTCTGAATGGTATCCGGGTAGCAGTGAAACGACAAATCGTTGATGCAAGTTGTGTAAAGGTGTTCTTTTTACAGCGTGATGTGCACAACTCAATTCATGCTTCTGAGGTGATGTACCCAAAAATTGATGAACACGGCAGAATGGATTGTTGGCCAGATGGCTTTTTCGACCAATGGGACAAAGAGCTAGACCAACTGCTATGAGCCATAGCCTTGTACTGAACCACCACTCTTTGCCTTTTGCATGCAAACAGGATGCCGAGAAGGGTTTGTTGGCTTTTTTTGAGGCACTCAAAGTTTGCCGGAGATACGGCTTAAAAATTCTTTTGGTCGATGAGGACCAAGACAAATCCCTGATGGGCCGTGGAGTTGGCCCGAGGACTACTGTGTACGTGATTGGTATGCTGTGGCAGGCACCGTTCCTGAACTTAGAGATTGGTGGCGATTCTTAAAATTGTTGGAAACCAAGCAGCCACTTTTTGAAGCTGTTGAGAGCAGCAGCATAGAGAATCTCGAAGTCGGCTTGTGCGGCGAGAGTTCAGGTAAACCGGTGTTATTGGCTGCATTTTATTTAGAGACTTTTCTCGCCAGTTTTACTGCTCAGCCAGCCTGGCAGAGTGCCCGTATTCAGGTTTGGGTTCTTGAGGCTCATGCAACATTGGAGCAAAGAGAAGGAGTGGTGTTAAATCTGTTTGATAAACCCAGTCTTGATGTTCATGAAGCAGAACTAAAACAGCGCCGCGATGCGCTACTTGGCAGCGCCAAAGAGATTTGGCAACAAAGAAATGAATTTTTTCCGCACCTGATTTTACTTTCCGATCAACTTGGCACTGCTTTGCAAAATTGGTCTGCACGGCAAGATGTGTTGTTGAAAGCTAAGGATACACTGCATGTGTTGGAGTGGTTTGCTGCCAAGTGGAGCACCGGTGAATACGCTGAGTATCGGCACGAGTATTTAAAAGAGTTGGGCTTGCGGCAGAGGTGAGCGGTGAGTCATCCAGTGTTAAAAATGACCCCAGAAAGAAAAAAGAGCGAATGTTTTGGCTGGACGATGGCCGACAAGTGTATTGCGAAAATCATGTGAAGTTACCCAGTGGATATCGAATGCATTTTTATCCTGATGCCGTAGGCAAGCGTATTTATGTGGCGTATCTGGGGCCTCATTTGAGGCTATAGCAAGAAAACCACAATAGGGCATAGCGTTCGGCACAGGATTGTGCCAAAAATCGGTGCTTTCGAGCGTGATGCTATTGGGATGCGGGTTTTTGAAATAAAAAGGAACTTTTTTTGGGGGGGGTCACCAACTACTTTCACTTTTCGGAAAACAAAAAATGCCAGTGCAAATGCAAGTACAACAACCCCAAAATTGGGGCGTGAACACACAAAAATCAGACAGTGTGCCGATGCGTGCATCGATGCGCTAGGATGTGGCTGCGCCGTGACAGCGTGCGGGCTTGCAGCTGTCCTCGTGGGGGCAGCAGGAGGAGCAGCAGTAGGGGCGATAGACGGTTGTATTATAAAGTTGGGAGAAATAACTGCGAATAGCTTCGATGCTGGCCTTGACAAGGCACCACTTTCGAACTACGTGATAAGTGGTGTTAGCATATCAACGATTATAGGGGGGGTAACGGGTTTAGTTGTATTAGTGTCTGGCGTATTGAGTAGTTGAGCCTAGTGCTTAATTTCGTAAATTAACGATGGTATTTCGAAGTTGAGCCCCCCGCACCTAATTTTTTTCAATGTCGGCTGCCTGCAAGATTTCGCTCAGCTCGAACGGGTTAGGCACCGCAAAATGATATTTGCGCACGCTTTGCCCTAGTTCAGCTGCGTGCGATGCAGGTATCTGCGCCGGGTTGAAGGTAGCGTACTGATAAGGCGATACCTCGTATCGGGACACCAGTTTTTCCTTATCGCTGCCGGAGGCAAACAGGGATTCAACGCACACATGGCACTTACCGGCTTCGTTGATTTCCAAATAATAAACATCGTTTTCGATGCGCTGTTTTTGCAGGTGAAACGTTCCTTTTTCCGGGCCAGCTTCGACCGACGAATTGAACAACAGGTCGCTCACCCGACGCGTGGCGTCAGACATTGTGCTGTCGATGATGTTTGACACCGTCGCAAACAGTTCTTTTTTCCGAGAGTCAACGCTGGCGTTCGTTTGTGCGCCGCCATAGTAATTGCCAATGGCATCTTTGATTTTTCCGCACAAAACGGGCGCAAACAAGCTTTCCATTGGCAGGTTCTCATGTTTCGCGCGCGCCGCCAAATGATCCAGGCAGTCGGCAAGATTCGCCCATTTCCCTTGTGCGATACCTTTTTTCGCTAGCTCCTGGATCAATGCCGGATAGTGCGTGGCAATGATGTCCAGGCAATTCCGAATCCGTTTTTTCCCTTCCCGCGCATTCGATATGCCGTACTTGTTGATAGGCAGGCGGCGGCGCCACGGATCTCCACTTGCTGACAAACCTTGCCGCTCAGCACCTCCAAATGATCCATCAACGTTTCCCCGGTAACCTGCTGCGCGGCTCCTGTACTGCGATCAAAAAATATTTTCGGCATTTCGGCCATCAATGCGTACCGGTCCACGAAAGACGCTCCCGCTGCCTCGTCCCAGTGATTGCGTGTATCGGTAGAATGGTTCCGATAAAAAAGACGGTCCAGAAAACGCAGATGTTTTCCGAGCGACGCGGTTTGCTGCGGATAGTCCTGAAGCAACATTGCTACATCTTCTTCAGGAATGCCCAAGGAAGCCAACGTCTGCCTGTTTTTTTCTTCCGTGTATGTTTTTTTCCAGCGGGCCTGAAGCCCGGGATCGCCAGGGAACAGCTCCGCCAGAATATCCCGGTTTGCCTTATGCTCAGCACCGAACAGTGCCATGTTAACCACCTCCAGACACTCATTGTCATTGCTCAGCCAACTCAACACACTTGATTTCAAGCTGTACATTGGCGCCGTATGTGGCTGTGCCGTAAACGTTCCGAAGTCCAACGTACCGCCATCGAATGCCATATTTGATTCGTTAACCGATCCGTGTAAAATCCGCCAGCGCGTCAGAGCGGCTGCCGTTTGCGCGTGCGCCCTGAGCAGGGTATCGCTGTTCAGCACGGCGCTGCCCTTATCGAACACCCTATCGGCGGCTTTCTTCATTTTTTTGTTATCGATTCCCTTAGCCCACACGCCTTGTCCAAGCAAAAAATGGGCAGGTCTTAGGTTGACGCCCACGCGGACTATAATCATCGGATTGGTTTCCCGCCACGGTACATTCCATTCAATTTTCGGGGCAATGATAGCCAGCACGCGAGTCGTACGGTTTTTTTCCGGAAGCAGGTGATTCAATGCTTCGCCTGCGTTGACTTCGAGTACTGCCTCTTCGATACCGGCACACCCATCCCAATGGCCGACAGACGTTAGCGGGGCCAGCGGCGTTCTACCGATACCTTTCAAACTTTCACCGCTATCCAACACGCACAGTCTGCCTGAACCGCTTTTTTCTGTTCCGAAAAACATGCGGTATCGGTCGGCATAGCCTTTTTCCTGATGAGACGGGTTGCTATCACTATCGCTCTTGATTTTGCAGTACCGTTTTCAGTAACTGGCCTTCCCGGTAGTTGTCAAACAATCTGTCGTGTATTTTAAAAAAAGTAGGCTATAAAACTGTCTGTTTTGCTCCTCGC
>JAAURO010000024.1 GCA_012032215.1 Limnobacter sp. | reverse complement strand
GTGGCCAGTGTATAGCCGGTGCCATTGCCTATCAGCAGGGTGCCGTTGGCGGCTGCGCTGGCATCTACCCCGGTGCCGCCACGTGCAACACCAATGGTGCCAGAAGATAAATTACCGGCGTTCAAGTTGGTTAAGGCAGCGCCATTGCCAGAAAACGTGCCAGTGACTGTGCCGCTGAAGTTGGCATCTGTTCCGGTTAAGGTGCCATTAAGCACCGCGCCCGCAAAGGTGGGGGTGCTGGTGGCGGCAATGGCCTGGGGCAGGCTTAAAGTAATGTCGCCCGTGCTGCCGCTGGTTATGAGTTGATCGGCGGTGCCGGTTATGCTGGTTACCCCGGTGTTGGAAAGGGTAATGGTGCCCGACCCATTAACCACGCCTACGCCCGCCCCCGCAGTTAAGGTGCTCAGGGTGTAGCCGGTGCCATTGCCTATCAGCAGGGTGCCGTTGGCGGCTGCGCTGGCATCTACCCCGGTGCCACCACTTCCCACGCCTACGGTGCCGCTGAAGCTGCCCACGTTCAGGTTGGTTAGCCCTGAACCATCGCCCACAAAGGCATTGGCAGTCACCGTGCCAGAAAAGGTGGCTGCGGTGCCGCCAACGGCGCCACTAAAAGTGCCGCTGGTGGCGGTCAGTGCACCCACGGTGGTGCCCCCTGCGGTATAGCTTAAATTGCCCAAACCATCATCGGTAAACACACCATCACCGGTGGTGTTGGTTACGCGCTGCCAGGCACCCAGGCCGGTGTCGTAAAAATACAGGCTGTTTTCTTCTTTGACCAAACGCACTTCGCCATCTTGCCCGGTGGTGCCATCCAGCGTGGTTTTGTCGGCCACGGTGTCGCCAAAATCAGAAGCGGCAGCACTGGCTTCTGGAAGCACATAGCTGACAAAGTCATCGCCATTGGCGGGCCTGATGCCGTTGCGCACATTCACCAGAATTTCGTTGCACGTGGTATCCACGGCACCATTGCGCCCCGGTGACAACACCGCCAGCAAAAGCGGCGTGGTGTTGCCAGGTACATTGCCTGCCAGATAGGCCAGAGTGCCCGTGTCAGTTACATCGGTAGCAGAAGTGTTGTCCCACGCGCAGTAACCCAAGGGGCGGCCTGTGCCATCTGTGGTAATTACACCGGCGTTGTTGTGAATCACGCGCATGTCGGCAGGAAAAAGACGGCTGGGTGGTGCCCATGCGGTAGGCACGCGGTGCACCATTGGTGACGACTGCGGAGTTGCTCAAATTGGAACTGGCATCCGAAGCGAACGATTTTTGCGTGAAATCGCGCACCAGAAACATCGTATCTACCGAGGCTTGCACTTCGGCACTGCTTATCGCCAAGGCAGCATTCAGTGGCAACAACGCCAGTGCTGCAACTACCAGCAGGCTTTTCCATTGAATACGCATGGCTACTCCTTATTTTTCCAACGTGATTATGAGTTCGTCTCCGGACTCTATAACCTCGTAACCCAGCCCCAACCGGTTTTTAAGCCGTGTGCGAACTACCGCTTCGCCATTGGCAACCGATGGCGAAAGTATCAAACGCACGCCGTCTGCCGAGGTGTGCTGGTATTCCCATTCATTAAACCCCGCAGGGGCCTGGGGCAGGTAACCAAACACGGTTAACAGCTTGCTGCCACTGGGTATGCCGGGGCACTCTACGTTCGACATCACCGTGCGGTTGTTGGCATAAGTGGCAACCGGTGGAGCAGGAAAGGCAGGCCTTTGGGCAAACTCGCCATGTGTTCCATCGGGATACTGGCTCACACACCGTATAACCCGCACCATGAGCGTTTGCACCTGGGTTTCCAGGGTGTTGACAGTGCGGTCTACGAGTTCGGCCTGCGAGTAAGAATCGTAAATCTTGGCATACGCCAAACCCACCACAGACAGTAAGGCAATTCCGTACAACAGGTAACCACTGATAAAACCGGTTTCGCTGGCCTGTGTGGTTGTCGGCTTTGAACGGCCGAATTTCCAGTGCTCGTCAACTTTCACGTTCATGATCTTGTTTACGGCAGGCCAGCGCCAGTTCTTAATCCCCCCTTAACGGGTTAGCTGGCCTTGCCGTGTTCCTGTATTAGGTGCTTGGCAAGGTGGCTCAATTTAATTTTCCTGCACAATTTTGAAGTAAATGTAGTCGCTGGAAGTTTCTAGCTGGTAACACCCTTCGGCCCAGCCTGCTGGTACAGCCGTGCCCGCAGAGGTGGCTAGGTTGGCAGCCTGATCCGTGGTTACATCGGTCAGCGTGTAGGTAATGGTAGGAATGGTGGGCGAGCCGTACAGCATGGTGTTAATGCGCTGGCACACTGCCTGCTTGATATCGGGCAAAGCCACCATTGGGTCGGCTGTGCCCGTTCCAACCGAATTGCCGGAGTGGTTTTCTACAAAATACCAGTGGCCTGCGGCGGGCGCCGTGCTTTTAATGGTGGTGTCCGCACCTGCGGCAAACACCGAAGCGGGCATTACCTGCGGGCTGGCGTAGCGGGCTGCGGGGTCGAACAGGCCTGTGGTGGCGGTAGAGTTAAAGGTCATAGTGCTGGTAACTGCAGTGGAACCAAAATCTACCGCATAGCGCTGAACCCCATCGCGCAGGTCGCTGGCCTGTTTCAGAATGACCGAGGCATTTACCTTAGCCTCTTCGGTATCGGTAGCCCCTGTTGGTGTTCGGTTTGCCAGCGCAAATCCGCCCAAAATGGCCGTCATCAGCGCAATGCCAAATAACAGCGCAGCTTGTATAAAACCGGCCTGGTGTGAATGTGGCATTGTCTGTTTCATATTCTTTCTCCTTAAACCGCCGATTAACTGATTTCAATGTTTGCCTTGCGGCGTGCCTTTTCAAGTTCTTCATTGAAACGGCGGGTTGCCAGTACTTCAATGATCTCGGCTCGAACTTTTTCAAGGGTGGGCTTTTCTTGTTTTTTAACATCTTCGACCAGTACTGTCATATACCCATTACGGATTGGTAAAATGTCGGTAAAGTCCCCTTTTTTGAGTGGTGCAACCACCCGGCCCAGGTTGTAAGGCAGCAATTGGGCGGCCAAATAGCCATCGCCTTCTTCTGCCAGCGGGCGCAATTGTTGCAGTGCATCTTTGTCGCCTGCTTTCATTTTTGCCAGCGTGCCTTGAATGTCAGCAGGGTCAGGGGTCAGGTAATACGCTAGTTTCCAGCGTGTGAAGTTTTCATCGCGGATGTTTTCTGTGTAAAAACTTTTTACCTCTTCCTCTTTAATTGCTGCACGCAATTCCTGCATTCTGCGCACGGTGTACATATTGGCGAGCACTTCGCGTTTGGCCGCCTGAAGGGTGGCTTTTGCCTGCTCACTGTATTTAGACTCACCCAAGCGGGCGGCAATCACTTTGTTGATGTAACGGTCTATCACAATGGCCCTGTCAACCCCTTGGTTAAGCAGGCCCGCAATCTCGGTGTCCGTCACGGTTTCATCGTCAATCCGAATCAGGAATTGCGACTCGGTTTGCGCGGCTTTTTCAGCCCCGCCAGCCGAATCGGAATCCGGTTGCCGCGCCAACGAATACGCAGTCAATCCGCCCACCAAGGCAAGTACCACGCCCACCGTTACCCACTTTTTTACCTTGGGCGAGGCCTGTTTTCTGTCTGTCGTATCGTCCATGTCGTAATCCCCGTTTTTAATCCCTGATTTCTACATTCACCTGTTCCACAAACCCCTTGAGCAGGGCTTTGGAGCTTGCGTTCTGGCATTTCATCAAACAAATTTCACTGGCTTCCCACACAATGCCTTCTTTCACGCCCTGCACGCTGTTAAGCACATACATGAATTCAGGAAAAAACTGGGCCGAAGCAGTGCTTACCTGTATGCCACTCGGGCACCACTTTTACGGCAACCGAGGGGCTGATGCGGCCTAGCACCTGTGCGTATTCTTCGTACATGGCGAGGTCGCCTTTTTTGCGCACCACCGTAAATTTGGGAAGTGTGGCAATGCTGCGCTCGGCTTCTTTTATGCCCAGCACGGCGTGCACCTGGCTGGCCGCCGCCCACAACATAATCAAGGTTGCAAACAGCACAAACACCGGCACCACGCTTTGCAGCTTGGCCAGCTCTTTAAAAAAAACAAGCTTGTTGCTTTGCGTTAAAATTTTCATGGTTTTCCCTTTTTGGGCTGTTTTTGCACCTTCAGCAGGCGCTCCAAATCCAGCGAGTCGGTCACGATGTCATCGCCCAATACCGACAAATAATCGCGGCTTACCCAATCTGGCAACATCAGCACAAATTGTTCCTGGCCCTTGGCATCAATGTTGTACTCTTCAATCCAGCCGCCTGCGCGTATTACCGTAGACGACACGGTTTGAATACGTGCAATCTGGCGCGCCAGGGGTTGCTGGATGCTGATTTTTTTCAGGGTGGCGTTCAAATCGGTTTCAACCGCTTTTTTAGAAACCGCCCCACGTTCATCGGTAGAAGCCATAACCTCGTAAGAAAGCCCCCCGATATACACCGCTACGCACAGCGCAAACAAACTCAAAGAGCTGCGGTAAAACCACGAACCCAGCCTTTGCGAAAGGCCTTGAATCAGCATGGGCGCACTGACCAACCGAAAGTCCAATGCCTGCTGTTCTTCCGACAAACCATACGCAGGCAAATCCAGCCCCGCAATGCTTTGGTAAACCGCCTCTTCGTCATTCACCAACAACCTGGGCACACTGTTTTCCATAATCAGGGCCACGGTCAAGCCCGCCGATTCAAAGCGGTAAATGCCATCGCCCTTAAATGCCCCGCCTCCTGGAAAGCAGGCCGGCAAACAGGTTTTAAAACTACTGTGCGAAGTCAGCAATCTGCTTTCTACCGCCACGTAATACACAAAGCCACCGTGTTCAGTCAGGTGCACGTGCACGCGCTGCGTGCCCAGCAAGGCATACAGATGATTCACCACCACCTCATACGCCTTGGCCTGTCCACAGGGTAAACGGCCCGCCATTAGGCCGAGTAAAATGGTTTGGTTCTCTTGTTCGTTCACCTTACATCCCCGCCGTTAACACTGTTTCATTTTGCAAGTACACCACAAACAAACTAAAAAGCACCGCAATGCCGGAATAGGCCAAAGAAGCAACAAAGGCCACCATCGAAAACTTTTTGGCCGCCGCAGTGCCCTCTTCTTCGCGGCTGTCCGCCATGGATTCCAAGGCTTCTGCCAACTGTTTCTGATCCTGGTGTGCGCGTATCAAAAGCCGTTCACTGCTGTACAGCATCGCATCGTTCATGCTGGAAGCAGGCACCTCGCCAGACTCGGTTCTGCCACGCACTTTCTCCCAAAAACCGCGCACCAAGGGCGATTGCGTGCCGCGCTCGCAAATCGCCACGCCTTGCAGAAAATGCACACCCCCGCGCAGCAGCGAAGCCAGAATACGTGCCGTAGCGCCCAAGCCATTGCTGATTAAAAGCACCTTGAGCACCGGCACCCGCTCCAAAATCGAAAAACCCTGATCACGCACTTTCTGATCGGCGCGACAAAATCATCAGCACCAGATAAAATACCAAAACCGTAAATGCGAACGACAACACCAGCAGCAGATTGTTCACCTGTTCAGCCATGGCAAGCGCCAGTTTGAACTGCGCCACCTTCTCCGGGTTCGTACCCGTCAAGGGGTTTTGCTTGAGTTGCTCGATCAAACCAAAGCGCATGCCAATCACGGTAGAAATGGCCATGAACACATCCAGCACCGTCCAGGCCACAGCACCAAACATCAGCCTAAGCGTGGCAGAACCTTTTTCATGAAACTGCACCGCCGTGGACAAAGCCTGCGACAGGCTGCCCGACGTTTCACCCGCCTTCAACACCGACAAGGTCGATTCATCAAACCAGCTCAAACTGTCTATCGCCTCTACAAACGAAAATCCCTGCCGCAGCGCATTCAATGCCCGGTTCAAGGTAATTCGGTGTTCGCCCGTTTCACCCAGCACCACCTGCTCCAGCGACTTTTCAGGCGACAGGCCAGAACGCACGTTAAACTCCACAGCTTGCAAAAACTTGTGCTTGTAACTGCGCGATGCACCCTTTTTACCGAACATGCTCCAGGTTGAAGTGGGCTTGATTTGCTGCACATCCGTTACCACCCCGCCGCGGTCCATCGCCTGCATAATGGCCTCGCGCCTGCTGGAAGCCGGAATCACCAGCTCATGCCGGTTGTAGCCGGGTGCCTTGGGCTCTGGCTGCGCAGTGGCATCCAGCATGCCCGTGTGCAGGTAACTTACCCGGTAATGGCGCACAGAACTCATACGCCAATCTCCTTGATATCCAGCAGCATTTGCGCAGAGGGCCAATCAATTTGCCCCGCCATCAACAGCACAGACAGTGTTTCCTCCCGGCTAAACATCTCAATGCCATTCGAGTCGTTCAAGGCAGACTGAACGTGCAACTGGTTGCCCAAAAAGGCCTCCACAAACAGGCTTCGTTCATCGGGCGTGGCACCCAGCATCATGGTTTCGTTCACCGCAATGCGCCCCAGGTAACCCGTACCCCGGCACTTCTCGCACCCATTGGCCTGGTAAAAACCGTGGTCGGCAAACAAACCCTCAATGCCACTGGTAAAAATTTCGGTTTTCACCCGCTCCAGCGCCTCATCAACCACCGGCGTTTTGCAATCGCACAAGCGCTTGACCAGCTTTTGGTGCGTGCACACATTCAAATAATTGGCCAGCAAAAACCGTGCATCTTCGCGGTATTCCGAACCCACAATCGACAAAAACCGCTCGGCCACCTGCAACACCCCGTTGGCGTGAATGGTAGAAATCACCAGGTGACCCGATTCCGCAAACGCCAGCGCAGCGCGCGCAGAATCGGCATCGCGTATTTCACCAAAAATCAGTACATCCGGATCCTGGCGCAAAATCGAACGCTCCAGCTCAATCGCTTTTTGATTGATCAGCGCGTGCAACTGAATCTGTTTGGCAAAAGGCAGCACATATTCCACCGGATCTTCCACAGTAATCAGGTTCATGCGATGGCGCTGAAAACTACAGGCCAGCGCGTACTGCGTAGTACTTTTTCCCGAACCGGTAGCCCCGGAAATAAACACCAGCCCACCACGCTTCTGGCCATACTGCGTCAACTTCCGCATGCGCGAAAGCAAACGCGGCTGGCAAGGAAACAGCTCATCCAGAGTGGGCAAAATACTTGAATCCAGAGTACGCAGCACCACCGATTCGCCATCCACCACAGGCTGGGTAGACACCCGAAAATCCACGCTGCGGCCCTTGATTTCTACGCTCAATCGGCCATCCTGCGCAGTTCTGGAATTCGATGCATCCAGCCCCGCTTCAATTTTTATACGTGCCACCAAAGCCTGCATCAGCGAGGCAGAAATCAGGTGCACATACTGCATTTCCGAGTCCACGCGAAACATCACCCACGCATCCGGGTCGGGCCTACGGCTCAAATGAATATCGCTGGCACGCCGCTCCACCGTTTCGCGCAACAACGCAAACACCAACTGGCGCAGCCTTACCGCCTGCACACCATCGGTTTCCAGCGCATGCAGCAAACCAGGCACCGTAGCGCCCTGGTCGGTTTGCGACAAACGCCGTAAAATTTCAACCCGGCTGGCAGCCAGCACCACCACGCGCTCTGTGTCCAGGCGACACAGCTTGCGCACAATGTTCTTGCACTCCTGATTCAAGCGCAGCGCCGAACGAATGGTCAGCACACCCTCTTGCCAGCTCAAGGGCTCGCACAAATAACGCCTGCACAGATCAACCGGCAACAAACTGCCCAAATCTGAAGCACCCGTATTTGCCTTGTCCGCATTTTCCCTGCCAGAAGCAAACCGCGCACGCACCGCCAGTTCATCCAGCGAAAGGCTTTGCCCCTGTCCACGCAGATTCCCCTGCTGGGCACGCAGCAACTCCACCTGACCCTCGGTCAGCGAAGCACTCTGATTGTCCCTGATAAAAATATCCATGGCAGGTCAGTTGGTAGTGGTGCTGGAAGTGGAACCGGAAGTCGTTGAACTACTCGAATTCGAAGAATCAGAACCCGAAGAACTCGAAGAACTCGAAGAACCACCAGTGCCCCCCAAACGCGGCCGCAGATAATCAAATTGTTCCGTAGTCACGCTTTCCAGCTTGATAGAGGGCTGGTCTGGCAACAACCTGGAACCACCCTGCAGGCTGTCAAAAAACACGTTGATCGAACGGCCCGATTTTTCATCCACCCAATCCACCGCAATCGCCTGCCCCTGCAAACGGGCAACCAACTGATACCCATTTACGTTTGTCAGCTGGCCCACGCGCAAACGCAAAGCACGCAAACCAGACACATTCGCAGAACCACCCACCCGGCCTGAGTTGCCATTTTGCGTCGCATCCGCCGCAGGCACGGGCTGCGTGTTGTCCAGCTTTCTGAGCACCGCCGCATTCTGGTAAAACGCCACCAGCGACAAACCTTCCATCATCTGGCTCAGCGGCAAAGGCACGCGCGCACTGTTCAAGCGTTGCTGCTCAATTGAAAAATCTTCCTGTGTCAAACGCCCCGCAGCACGGCGCGCCAACTCCGCCTCATTCTCGGCAGCCGCCGCACTGGTCGCAGAATCCTGCTGCTTGACAGCAGGCTCCGCCTGGCTCATAGGAGCAGGCTTCACCAATGGATTGTTCACCAACTGCGCCCAGCTTCCTTGAGGCAACCACAGAACCGCCACCAAGACGCAGGTCAGAAAGGCCTTCATGGTTTAGCCTCCGAAGCAGTCAGCAAGGAAACAGCTGGCGTATCGCCAGCAATTTCGTTGTGCAGATTCTCTGGTTTTACCGACTCCCCCGCGTGAATGCTTGCCAACAAAGCTGTGGCAGACACATCATCACCAGGGACCACATTCCTGGCGTTTGCCAGCTCCATGGAACGGCTCGACAAACCCACCGCCAAACTCAACCCGCCCAAACGGCGCCCGCTGTCGGAATCGTCTTGTTCCAGCTTTGGCAAAACCGCCGCAGGCTGCACAACAGGCACAACAGGCACAACAGGCACAACAGGCACAACAGGCACAACAGGCACAACAGGCACTGCCGGTTCAGGAGACTCCACCCACTCGACCACCGACACAGCCGCCGCAGGAACCGGAGTCACCGGCTGCGTGGGCACCACTGGCTGCGCAGGCGCCACGGGAACAGTCGGCACCAAGTGCTTCTCATCCAGCTTGGCCTGCTCCACAAAACGCACCAACCTTGGGCGCACCGTCACCACCAACTCACTGCGCTTGGCGGATTCCACCTTGGTGTTAATTCCTGCACCACCGAATAATCCGCCTCCCGCGGTCTACCGTAATGCCTCCCAGCAACACCGTATCGCCAGGGCGGCAACGCACCTGCGTGCGCAATTCGCGGTCAGCCACCTCCGGCAAACTCAAATCAATGCCCAAAGCAGTGAATTTTTCAGCGCCAGCAATTCAGTAATGGAAATCGCAATCCGCGAATACACCGTAGAATCGTGCACCTCGCCACTGACCGACATCTCCAGACCCGTGCGCAACTGCTGCGTATCGGCCTGCGACTGCGACACCCCGTTGATAATCTGCGAGCCCACGCGCGACACAAACGTCGTGCTCTGCCCCACGCGTATCGACCCATTCGTACCATTCATCAAACCCAGCTTGGGCTGGCTCAAGGTTTTTACATCGCCCTGGGTTTTCAGAAAATCCAGCAAAAACTGCGCCGAGAAATTCCGGCCCAAAATCAGCGTATCCAAACCCGTGTTCGTGCGACCGAAACCAGAGCCAGCTATTCCCTCCGACAACCCCGAAGTCACACTGGTCAACCCAGCCCCCTCCTGAAACAACTCCCAGCGAATGCCACGCGTATCCGAATCATTCAAATCCACCTGCAACACATTGATGTCGTACACAATCAAGCTGCGCGTAGCACGCATGCTGTCAAAATAATCCGAAATGGCCCGGTAAGCGCGGCGGTCAGCCCTAAACACCAGCGAGCGGTTAATCCGGTCCAGATACACATCCTGCGCACCCAGGTATTTCATGGTGTTGGTCATACCCGCCATATTGTCTTCCGCCAAAATTGGCGGCATCACCAGCACAAACTGCTGCTCCGGCGTCACCCGCAACACCCCGTTGCCAGAATAGGTCCAGTAAAACCCCATAATGTCGCCCAGCTTGTCCAGCACCTCTGTCAAACTGCCACTCAGGTTATTCACCGTCACCGTGCCGTAACGCGCCGCCGTAGAAGCCCCACCCTCCAAGGCCAACGCAATTTGTGTTTCCGAAAAAATAAGCTGCAGCACATCAAACAAACCCATCGCTCCGAAACCGAACCAGATTGTTCACCTGTAAGTCAGGCAAGCTCGCGCTGCTTTGTACCGGCTTCAGCATAAAAGCATCCAACCCCTCCGACTCAATCCCCAAATCCGAGATCGGATCAGGGTTTTGCACAGGAATAGCCACTTCAGGCGCCTTAATTTCAGCACGTTGTTTTGAAAAATCCACGGGTTCACGCCAAGAGGCACAGCCCGACAGCAGCACTGCAATCGCAGCAGCCAACGGCGCCTTGCGATTCAATGACTGTAATAGCGTTCTGTTCTGCATAAATACACTGACCCGAGAATTGACATTACACTCAGTATGGTCAGGGTTGCCTTGGTTAACATCCCTCCAAGGGGCAACCTTCGTGGGATTACCCCATTCGTGTTACAAGCAGAGCCCATGCCTCAGGTCCAGCACACAAAAGGCAGCAAAACATTGCCCCAGAAAACCGACGAGCCACAGCCACTGCTGCCCCATTTGGAGGGCCAGAGAGTCGAGCCAAAGAAATTACCGCAAGAGAAAATTCAGACAGGCAAAAGCGGCAAACCAACCCGCTGCCGAAAAGACATCAATGTTTCAGAAAACCGTTGGGCATTTTGAAACCCAACCACGCGCACAGCGCCCTGCTCGGAGCCAGCCGCATCAAAAAACAGCAAAGCAGGAGGGCCAAACAGACTGTATTGCTTCATCAAAGCCCTATCCGCCTCGGTATTCGCCGTTACATCCACCCGCAACAAACGGACCCCCGACAACAAAGAATTCACCCCAGGGTCGGTCAGGGTAAACAACTCAAATTCGTGGCAACTCACACACCAATCGGCATAAAAGTCCAGCAACACCGGTTGACCAGAAGCCGCTATTTCCTGCGCAACCACAACGCTTTGCACAGTTTCAAACAAGGCAGCCCCACTGCCTGCCTGCGCCAAAACATCCGGCACCGCCAGCTGAGCGCGCATCTCCCCCTGCAAAGGCTTGAGCAAACTACTTGATCCCAACAAAAACCGGTTGCATACACCCCGCCCAGCAAAGCCGCCCAAAAAGCCAGCGCCAGGCAAAGGGTTTGTCCCACAAACGACACAAAAAGCGGCCAAACCAAGCCTGCACCAACGCAGCCGCCACCAGCACCCCAAGCACCGCCCACAACACAAACATCCAACCCACTGGACGTTACCGGAGT
>JAAURO010000023.1 GCA_012032215.1 Limnobacter sp. | reverse complement strand
TGCGCCGGTTTGGCACCGGGCACGAAGTTGCGCAAACCGTGCTGTGGTTGTTGTCGGAAGAAAGCAGCTACATCACCGGTGCCATGATTCCAGTCGATGGTGGCTACGCCGCTGGTAAATTTTAAACAGGATTTCTTCATGAAAAACGCGTTTGTATCCGGTGCAAGCACCGGCATTGGCCTGAGTCTTGCCCAACAACTTCTGGAACAAGGCTACACGGTTTATGGCGTAAGCCGCCGCACACCTCCAGAACTCGTAGCTCATCCCCATTACATTCACTGCATAATCGATTTTTCCGATACAGATTCCGCCAGGCACACTCTGCAACGCTTTATTACCGAGCAGAAAATCACCGCAATTTCGCGCTTGTTTCTGAATGTTGGGCAGTTTGGCAAACGCATTGCCCCCATGAGCAAAGTGTCGGTGGTGGATCTGGAAGAGCTGATGCGGGTCAATGTGTGGTCGCACAAAATACTGCTGGATTGCCTCCTGGCGCAACACGTTGCCATTGAACATGCCGTTTTTCCTCCTCGATTGCCGGAGTGCGCGCGCGTGCTGGCAACAGCGGCTATGCCACCACCAAGGCAGCGCTTAACATGCTGGCGGAAATGTACGCCCTGGAAAATCCAGCAATCCGGTTTTCGGTACTCGGCTTGTGCAACGTGCAAACCTTTTTAAGCCACACCATCGGCACCTTGCCACTCGAAGGCGACTTCCCCGAAATAGTTAAACTGCGCGAGCGCGCTCAAAACACCAGCTACCTGGTAAGCGCAGAACAACGCGCAACTGACATGCTTGCACTGCTGGAACCAGGGCGAATTGAGCAAGTACCCAATGGCAAGTTTGTTGAAATACGCTCGCTGGTGCAACACGCCTGATTTTTTTAGCCACAAGCTATTCAACAGCAAGGCGTTGTTCATAAAACGCCCCTGTATGCATGCTTAAACTTTCTTGTATTTCATTCGACTTCATCATTCTGAGACCCACCAACCATGAAAACCCTTGCCATGATTGCTCACCCCTGTTTGTCTGAGTCCCGTGTGAACAAAGCATGGGCAAACGCCCTGTCTGAATGTCCCAATGTGACCGTGCGCGATTTGACCAGTGAATACCCCAACATGGACATTGATGTACTGCTGGAGCAAGAACTGCTGCTGGAACACCAGCGCATCGCCTTTCTGTTTCCGCTGTACTGGTACTCCTCGCCAGCCATTCTGAAACAATGGCTGGATCTGGTGCTGCAACCCGGATTTGCTTACGGCATTGGGGGCGACAAACTACACGGCAAAGAATTTGTGGTGGCCACCGCCATTGGCAGCAACCGCGAAGGCTACCGCGCAGGCAATCACAACCACTTCACCATAGATGAATTGCTGCGCCCTTTCCAGCAATCGGTTAACTACATTGGCGGACGTTATTTGCCCGCTTTCTGTTTTTACAAATCCATGGTCGCAACCGATGAGGAAATCGCACAAAACGCAAAAAATCTGGTGGCCTATTTAACCAACGCCGACTTCAACCCCAAGCGCGATCACGAGCGCCTTGTTGTCGAATCCATGGAAGCCCTGGTCTCGCGTGTGCTATGAACACGAACAAAACCTTATCCATGAAAAACATCTTTACGAAATATGCCGCGCTTGTCATTCAGTACCGGCTGGCAGTGGTCATTGTTACAGCCTTGATAACCTGCCTGGCATTGTTCCAGGCCAAAAATATCAAGCTGATTATCGACATGAATGCCACCCTGCCGCAATCGCACCCCTATATATCCACCACCAACGATGTAGAAGCCATTTTCGGCTCGAAGTACGTGGTAGTGGTAGGAATATCGCCCAAAAGCGGCGAAATTTATACCCCTGCGATTATCGACAAAGCCAAACGAATCAGCGCAGCGCTGGAAAAAACGCCCGGAATTCTGGCAGACAACATGGCCAGTATTACCGCCCGCCGCGCCAAAACCATTTCCAGCTCTGCCGAAGGTATCGAAGTACGTGCCCTGGCTGAAAAAGGCCCCACCACGCAGGCTCAAGCCGATGCGTTAAGGGTGGCTGTGAATAAAAATCCGGTATTCATGGATGGTGTAGTGGCAAAAGACGGCAAAACCATTTCGGTCATAGCCGAGTTCAAAGAACCACCCAAAGGGTTCAGGTCTATCCTGGATGCAGTCAATGCCCTTGTGGAGGCCGAGCGCGATGCCAACACACGCATTAATGTGGGTGGCTTGCCCAGTTATCTGGCAGCCATAGAGCACTACTCAGAGCGCATGGCGCTTTTGCTGCCCATCGCCATTGTGGTGTTGTCGCTTATTCTGTTTGCAGGGTTTCGCACCCGGCAAGGCCCGGTTCTGCCCCTGATAACCGCCATGGTGGCTGTTATTTGGGGGGTTGGCGTCATGGGCGCATTTGGCATTCCACTTGATGTGTTCAACGCAACCACCCCTATTCTGATTCTTGCCGTTGCCACGGGTCATGCCGTGCAAATGCTCAAGCGTTTTTACGAAGAATACGAGCGCCTGCGCAGCGGTAACGCCTGCGCTCCCGAAGTAGCCAACAAGCGCGCAGTCGTCACCTCGCTCGTGCAGGTCGGGCCAGTCATGATTGCAGCAGGAGTGGTAGCTTCGCTTGGTTTTTTCTCGCTCATTATTTTTGAAATCAGCACGGTTCGCACTTTCGGTATTTTTACGGGCATTGGTATTTTTGGCTGCACTTATTCTGGAAATGACCCTGATTCCAGCCGTGCGCTCCATGCTTAAGCCACCCCGCGATAGCGTTACCCACCAACAGGCCAATGGCATTTGGCCACGCCTGAGCAAGCACATTGCCAACTGGGTAACCAACCCGCAACAACGCCGCATTATTTACATCGCGTTTGGCGTGCTGGCGGCAGTAGCCTTGTTTGGCACGAGCCGCATCGTGGTAGACAACTCGGTGAAAGCTTTTTTTCAGAAAACAGCCAGGTAGCCCAGGAAGACAAAGCCCTGAACGACCAGCTCGGTGGCACCAACACCGTGTACGTGCTGCTGGAAGGAATCAGCACCGATGCCATGAAAAACCCCAAAACCCTGCAAGCCATAGATGCCCTGGAAAGCTATTTGCACACCCGGCCTTTTGTCGGAAAAACGGTTTCGATCGCGTATTTTATTAAGCGAATCAACCAAGCCATGCATGGCGACGACCCCGCTTACTACACCATTCCCGATGATCCCGATTTGGTTTCACAGTATTTTTTGCTGTATTCCATTTCTGGTGCACCAGACGATTTTAACTCTTACATCGATTACGATTACCGCAGGGCCAATCTGGCTGTCTACATCAAGACCGACAGCAGCGCCTACGTGCAAACACTGGTTCAGGAAATCAATGACTTTGCCAAAACCCGGTTTGATGAAACCGTCCAGGTACGAGTGGGCGGCAGTGTTCCCCAAAGCGCAGCGCTGAGCGAAGTAATGGTACGTGGCAAGCTGCTAAATATCGCACAAATTGCCGCCGTGGTATTTGTGGTATCGGCCCTTCTTTTCAGGTCTTTGGTAGCAGGTGCACTGGTTTTACTGCCCCTGCTGGTAGCCGTTATTGCCAACTTTGGCCTGATGGGCATCAGCGGCATACTGCTGAATGTGCCAACCTCTTTAACTTCTGCCATGGCTGTCGGCATCGGAGCAGACTACGCCATTTACCTGATATACCGCTTGCGCGAAGAACTGGCTACCAACACAGATGAACTTGCCGCAGTGCGCCGGGTCATCATGACTGCCGGGCAAGCCGTTTTGTTCGTAGCCATTGCAGTGGCTTGCGGTTACGGCGTGCTGCTGCTGTCGTTTGGTTTCAAGATTCACCAATGGCTGGCCATCCTGATTGGCTCGGCCATGCTGGTCAGTGCGTTTGCGGCCTTGCTGCTTATTCCTTCGTTGCTACTTACCTTCCGACCTACATTCATGTTCAGGAAAACCCAATGAGTTCAATTCAAAAACCTCTTTTAAGGCTATTCAAACCTGCATTTTCAGCAAAGCGGCTTACAACGCTTGCACTGGCTGCAACCGTGTTTCATTGGGGTGCGCTTCCCACAGCACTTGCTGCCACTGAAATAGATGCCACCAGCATCATGACCAAAAACTTCGCCATATCGCGGGTAAAAGATTCCGTGTTCGATGCCACCTTCACACTGACCAGCAAACAGGGCGATGAGCGGGTGCGCAAAACAACCGGCGCCACCAAACTTCAGCCCAACGGTGAAGACCAGATGCGGGTCACGGTGTTTATGTCGCCGCCCGATGTAAAAGGCACCTCCACTTTGGTGGTAGAGCACCTCGACAAAGACGACGACATCTGGATCTACCTGCCCGCGCTTAAAAAAACCCGGCGTCTGGTCTCCAACAACAAAAAAGACAGCTTTTTAGGCACCGATTTTTCGTACACCGATGTCATTGGCTACACCGTGTCCGACTGGAACTACAACCTGCTGCGTGAAGAAGAAATAGAGGGGAAGCCCTGCTACGTCATCAACGGCACCCCAAAACCGACAATGTAAAATCAGATTCAGGTTACTCAAGACGCATAGACTGGGTGTTGAAAAGCAATTTCGTAACCGTAAAATCTGAATTTTTCGATGACTCTGGCGAACTCCTGAAAACCGCTGCATTTAGCGACATTCAGCAAATCGACCCCAAAGCCAACAAGTGGCAAGCCATGCGCCTTGAAGCCAAAAACAGCCAGACCGGGCACAGCACCGTCATTCAGTTCGACAGCTTTCAAGTGAACCAGAACGTGGATGAAAAAAGGTTCACCACCCGCTATCTGGAAAAACAGTGATCTTTCAGCAACGGGTTATCGGCACCCTGCTGGCACTTTGTGCGGCGGGTGTTACCCAACAGGCAATCGCAGAATCCACCATGGAAACCGCGGTGAACGGGTCGGTTCGCGGGGCCTACTACACCTCTTCGCGCGACCTGAACAAGGTAGACAACGCAGGCACCGGCTCGCTTTGGCTAAAACAAAATCCACGTTTGGCAACAATGCCACTTTTACTTTCGATGGCTTCGCACAGCACGAAAATCTTGAGAGCACCCACAACACCCAAAGCGAAGTACGCGAAGCTTATCTGGATTTCAGCCTGGGCTTGCTGGATATCCGGCTTGGCAAGCAGATTATTGCCTGGGGTCGTGCTGACAAACTAAACCCCACCGACAACCTGACCCCCCGTGATTACACCTTGCTGGTCCCAGAAGACGAAGAGCAGCGGCTTGGCACTTCTGCAGCCGTATTCAACTACCCGTTCAGCAATTACGACTATGTACTGACCGGGGTCTGGATGCCACGCATTCACGAAAACGTGGTACCGCTTAACCGCCCAGCCAACGCGGTGTTTACAGCAAGCATTCCCGACACCGATCAAGTGGCAATCAGGCTGAACCGAACCGGCGGCGATCTAGATTGGTCAGTGTCTTATCTGGATGGTGTAAACCTCAACCCCGAGGTTCAACTAACCGGCATAAACGGCAGCAGCCTGGCTTTCAGATGCACCACAAAGCGGTGCAAGTACTGGGCATGGATGCCGCCACCACACTAGGCCGCTATGGTTTGCGCGGCGAGATTGCCTACACCCGGACCGACAGCACCCGCACCGCAAGCACACCCTGGAGCAGCAAGCCTTTTCTGTATCTGGTGGCAGGCGGCGACCGAACCTTTGATGACAACCTGAATGTGAACCTGCAGTACTTTGCTTACCGCGTATCTGATTACACCGACCCACGCAACATTGCTGATCCGTTAGCACGCAGCATCGCAGTCGAAAATGCGGTAGGCATAAACCAGCTCGAAAAAGACAAGCAAGGCATCAGCGCCCACCTCAGCAAAACATGGATGAACGACACCCTGGAAGGCGAAATATCCTCGGTCATTGCCTTTGGTTCTTCCGATTATGTAGTACTAAAACCACGGCTGGTTTATGCCGTAACAGACCGATTTAAAGTGACTCTGGGCGCAGATATTTTCAGAGGCGAAGCCCAATCTACTTTTGGCCGATTGCGCGACGCGTCAACGGGCTTTATTGAACTTAAACACAGCTTTTAACAACCCTCCCATGAACCTTTCTAAAGTACTGCCTGCATGCAGCAAGCTGCATGCCATAAGCGCACTGCCGAAATACAGCGGCAAACCCTACAACGGGAAGCCCCATTTTGCGACGCCCACACCCTGGTTTACACAACGGGAACAAATCGGCCTTGCAGTGGTATCTGGATGTTGCCCGCGAAACCCCCAAGTGGGCCGATCACCTAATGACCATACGCAACCTGGCTGTTGGCTTGTTGGGTTTGAAAGACGTGGGCAGCCTGGCAGATGTTCCCCCTAATTCGGCAGCACACACCTTGCGCGAAGGCGACCGGGCTGGCATTTTTACCATTCGAAATCTGCAGGAACACGAGGTGGTGCTGCAAATCGAAGACTCACACCTGGATGTATTCGTGTCTGTGCTGAAAGAAAACAGCACGTCACCCACACTCACGGTAAGCACCATAGTTTTTAACCACAACCTGCTGGGAAAAATATACATGCTGCCGGTGGCCCCCTTGCACAAGGTAATTGTGCACGCCATGCTGGCGAAGGGGCACGCAATCGGATGAAACTTATCAAGACAGAGTGGTGTTGATCACACAATTGGGCTCTAATCTACAGTCAGCACAAAGCCTTGCAAACGCCAGTCCAGGCCTTGCACTTTCTCCATGGCATTTTGTATTTTTTCCACAGCAATGGTTTTCTCATCGTGGATTTGTATAAACCCTTCGCCAAAAAAAAACGTGGCCATGTTCGCACAGGCGCACACGCGCCTTTGACACCCAAGGGTATTCCAGTAAGGTTCTTTCGATGTGTTCAGCCAAATTCAGGTAATCGCCTTCAATAGAGGTGGGCGATCGATTCATTAAACCGGTTACGGCATCTTTGGTTTGATGCCATCCATCTTTTAAAATGTCGAAAGCAATAAAAGCAGCAGCAGCCGCATCGGCCCACCACCACCCCATGCCAATGCCAAGTACCCCGCCAATAGCAGCCACTGCCGTCATCCAGTCTGCCTTGTTCATTTTTCCGTCGGTAATCAAAATTTTGTCGTTCAGTGTTTTGGCGCAAGCAATTTTGGCATGGCCCAAAAACAACGGTGGAAATGTGCCCCAGAGCAAAGCCAAAACCATCCACCAACCCAACCATAGATTTTGCCCAAGAAAAGACTGCATGCCAATCGTTGGATGTTCTTGTTCAAACACCTTGATGACTGAATCAACCAGCAGGTACGAACCCATAATCAGCAAAGCCAGCGCTGCGCACAAAAACAGGATGGACACCGCACGGTGATAGCCGTATGGAAAATGACGATTGGGCGCACGCCAGCACACGTGCGTGCCAATTAAAAAACACACCGGCGGCACCAGGCTCAGGCAATCTTCTATCCAGGCGGTTTTCATGGCCTGTGATGAACCCATCACCACATACATCAGCGCAATAACAGTGATTAAATACGCAATCGATACATACTCCAGCAAACGTGCTTTGCGCAAAGCCTTGTGTTGCGCTTCAGAAAACTCAACCTGTGGTGAAAACTTCACGACTCCACCTCATTGTCGTATTGATTGCGAATAAACAATTCATGCGTTTTCAGAAACTTTTCCAGCGTTACCAAAAACCTGTTTTCCCCTTGGGTGACTGCAAGCACATGCTGGTGCCTGTCGCCAACTCCTGTTTTCAGATAAGGCCGGGTAAAGCCTAGCTCTTTTATTCGAGGACTGTGTTTGGTAAGGCCACCAGCCACTAAATCAAGCGCGTGATTTTTCAGCTTCTCAGTGGCCTGTGCTTCGGATAAAAACTCCCATTTCACGGTTACTCCCAAGGCATGGGCAAACTCCGAAACAATAGCCGGTTCCAAGCCCGCAGGCTCCGTTTTTTCTGCATGCACATTTGAGTAAACCCAAGGAGGCTCGGCAATCAAACCAACACGCAGGGTGTGGGTTTGCTCCACAGTAACCAAAGTATTTAAAGGGTCGTGCGGATAGTTGGTGCATGCGCCAATTAAAAGAGCGCACACCAACGCAGACACCCCAGAAATACCAAAAAGAGCTCGCTTCATCAACCACTCCTCTCAGAAAAAACCAAGTCGGTACTTACTTCACCCGTCTCTTTTCCAGCTTACGCGCCAAAGTTCTACGGTGCAGCCCCAAGCGGCGGGCCGCCTCGGAAATGTTGAAATCGCATTCCACCAGCACTTCGTGAATGCGCTCCCACTCCAGGGTTTTAATGTCGCTGGGACGGCCATCAATTTCCACCGAGGCAGCGCCAGCTACGTGGCCAAACGCAGCCTCAATGTCGTCGGTGTTGGATGGTTTGGCTAGGTACTGCCGGGCACCCAGCTTAATGGCCTCTACTGCGGTGTTAATGCTGGCAAAACCCGTTAGCACCACAATCAGCATGTCGGGATTGCAGGCTATTAAATCCTGCACACAATCCAGCCCGGAAGATTGCCCGCTCAGTTTTAAATCTACCACCGCATGTGTGGGGCGGTGCTCTACCAGCAATGCTTGCATAGCAGCTCTGCTGGGGGCGTGCACCACTTCGTAGCCCCGGCGGGCAAACGAACGCGTCAGCACGCGGGCAAAATCGGCATCGTCTTCCACAATGCACAGCAAACGCGTGGTTGAGCATTCCTCACGCATGGGTTCTGCCTTTACCGGGCAACACCACCGATTCCAGTGGCAAGACAATCGCTACTTCAGCACCGCCTTGCGACAGGTTTTTGGCAAGTACCGTACCGCCCAAAGTGCGCGCCACGTTGACCACCAAAAAAAAGCCCCAAGCCACCGCCAGGCCGTGCTTTGGTCGAGTTGTAAGGCTTGCCGAAATTGTCCAGCACCTCGGCGGGAAAGCCCGGCCCCCGGTCGGTCAATGCGAAAGCAGCAAATGGCTGCCCCCGTCTAAGGCTTCTTGCCCCACTTCCACCACAATAGGCTGCGGCGAGGCATCGGCTGCGTTGTCCAGCACATTGAACAGCATTTGCCGCACGGTTGAATCAAACACCACCGTGTAATCGGTTTCCAGCTGGTTGCGGTATTCCAACTTGCAGGCCGGCCGCCCTTCCTGCCATTGCCTCAGGGCATCTTTTATAAACTCGCCCAACGGCATTTGGCGGGCAGCTTCGCCACGTGTTTCGCCCGCCGACATTAAAATACCGCTTACAATTTTTTTACACCGCAGCAACTGCGATTCCAGCTCGCGCAAGTCGTCGTGCAAACCGGCCTGGTTTAACACTGCGGGGTCGTGCCGCCAGTCGCCCAGAATAACCGACATGGTAGCCATGGGGGTACCCAGCTCGTGCGCCGCCCCAGAGGCCAGCAAGCCCATGCGCACAATTTGTTCTTCTTCGGCAGCGCGTTGCTTTAAGGCCGCCAGTTGCGACTCACCCAGGCGCAGGTTGCGGCGTATGCGGGTCATTAAAAAAACCAGCAAACCCGAATTTAAGGCAAAGCACAGCACCATGCCGCTTTGCAAAAGCACATTGAGTGGGTAGGGGCTGTCTGCACGCAGTTGCAGGGGTTCATGAAACTCCGAAAGCAGCCCCACGCACAGCAAACACAATGCAGCCAACACCCAGGCTGTTTGCTGGCGCAACAAGGTGGCCCCCAAAATAACCTGTAGCAAAACAAAACACAAGGGTTGATTAATGCCCCACTGAAATAAAGCAACGCAGCAAGGCTGGCCACATCTACCACCAGCGCTAGCCCCAGCGCAGTGTTGTGCACCACACGCTCTTCGTGCCAGCGCAAGTGGCTAGCCAGATTAAACACCACTAGGCACACCACCACCACCCACATGGGAAAAACCGGCAATTGCACCTTGAAGACCAGCGAAGAAAATGAAATGGTAAGTATTTGGCCTAACACCGCCATCCAGCGTAGCTGAATAAGGTGCAACATGTTTTTGTGGCTGGTTTGCCCGCGCACCTGCAAGGTTTGCGAAAAAACTTCTTCGGGCGATTGGCGGGCAGGGGCAGGACTGGAATAAAAAACCATGGGTAACACAACCCCCTATTGCCGATTGGAACTACTGGTAAGGGAATGCAGCAAACCCGTGGGCGTTTTATCGGAATACCGTGCAGCAAACCACGTCCGTGCCGCCACAATCAGGGTGAGTGCGGCCATGGCAAACCAGGTTAAAGCATACACCAGGTGGTTGTTGTGAAAGCGCAGCACCGTGAGGCCGGGCACAGGATCCTGCTGCCCCATGGCTTGTGGTTTTTCCTGCGTGTGCAAGGCTGTGCGCACGGGCCTAAGTTCGAAGGCGTCTACAAAATAGGGGGCCACCTGCTGTGCCTTCATGCCCTTTGCCGCTGAAAAAACCTGCACATCGCGCGAATACCAGCGGTTTAAATCGGGCTCGTTGGTGCGTAAAAAACCGCCTTCGGGCTCGGACAGCCGCAACAGCCCTACCACCTGCACCGGCCCTTGGGGCAGAGCCAGCGGGGCATCGCGCTCGGGCACAAAACCCGTGTTTATCCAGACCATAAAACCCGACTCCAGTTGCAAAGGCACCATGGCCCAATAGCCTGAACCCAGATCAGTAACCGCCAGCGAACTAAGCCCCTGCAACGGGAGTAGCAAGCCAGTTGCCTGCACCCGCAGATACTCATGTGAAGCGGGCGATAGACTGTCCCATTCTGCCTGGCCGGGCATAGGCACTGGAGCCATGTCTACCCGAGCCTCTACACGCTGAATCAGCGCTTCTTTCCAGGCCAGGCGCTTTACCTGCCACACACCAAGCCCGGCGAATACCAAAACAAGAAGTGCCGCCACTGCCAGCCAAAGCCAGCGTGTGGAACTCATGTGTTCGCGGTCGGCAAGGTAATGGTCATTCCCGGCATCATGTTGACATTCAGGTGGTACATCACCCAAATAGAACCCACCAGCGCAATGACCACCAGAATAGCGGTAAAAATCAGCGCCAGCATATTCCACCCTCCTTCTGAATGGCTGTTCATGTGCAAAAAGTACACCATGTGCACCACAATCTGCACAGCGCCAAAACCAAGAATAATTAATGCCGTATCGGTAGAGCTTTCAATCACATGTCCCATTACCAGCCAAAAAGGAATGGCGGTCAGAATAACCGACAGCACAAAACCAATGGTGTAATCGCGCTTGCTGCCATGCACCTCAAGCTCGTCTTGGTGGTGCCCGTGTTCTGTGTGCTGCGCATGGTTGCTCATGGTAAAACTCCCATCAGGTAAACAAAGGTAAACACGCCAATCCACACCACATCCAGAAAGTGCCAGAACATGGAAAGACACATCATGCGGCGGCGGTTTTCAACAATCAACCCGTGCTTGCGGATTTGCACCACCAGCACCACCAGCCACAACAAGCCAAAGGTAACGTGCAAACCGTGTGTACCCACCAAAGCAAAAAACGCCGTTAAAAAGCCACTGCGCTGCGGCCCTGCGCCCTCGGCTATCAGGTGGTGAAATTCGTACATTTCCACGACCAGAAAGGCCGCACCCAACAAGCCGGTTACCAGCAACCAACGTAAGGCAGCCGATTTTTGCCGCTGGTTGGCAGACAGCATGGCCCAGCCATAAGTAATTGAAGACAGCAGCAAAAAC
>JAAURO010000022.1 GCA_012032215.1 Limnobacter sp. | reverse complement strand
CTAAACCACTCAAGCAGAGACACTAAAACCACTGAAAGTTTACTTGCCACTCAAGCTCCCAAGGCACAGGTGTTTCCAAAGTATGGCAGCCTGTGCTTGCCCCGGCTGAGCAGCCAATCTTTC
Organism: Limnobacter sp.; assembly: GCA_012032215.1. Classification (GTDB taxonomy): domain Bacteria; phylum Pseudomonadota; class Gammaproteobacteria; order Burkholderiales; family Burkholderiaceae_B; genus Limnobacter. Next base: position 11,532 of record JAAURO010000022.1, on the reverse strand, counting down.
CCGATACCAAGCAAAACTGGTTGCTGATTGCCTCAACAGCCGACCCTTTCTGTGACGCTTTCGCCAGTTTTTCCAAGAGCTTGGTATGCAGGTTAAGCGCGTTGGTATTGAAGACCATACGGCGGTGTTGAAAGCCTGTGGTACGGGTTTAAGCTGCATTGACCGAATTTTTTTCTTTGCAAATGGGCAAAAGAAAGTCGGCCAGACTCTAAGTCTGCTTGCAAAGTGCTTTGGTCCGTGTCTAAGTAGTGCAAACCCAGTGCCTTTTTACTGTATTACTCGGCATTCTGTTGCGGAGGATTCAGGCTGGGACAATTGCTTGTCTGGTGCTGTGGCAGGCGCGTTGCGAGCTGCAAGTTGTGAATACTCTGAGCTGCATTTAAGGCAACTCGATTTTGATACAAGCGCCCTCAATTCAGTTGATTTCAAGCAAGTCTACGCACACATCCTGACCGACTCAAACTGGCAGACACTGAACATCAAGGGCAGTGCGTTTTATCAAGCAGCCGTTGTGCCTGTTCAATTACAAGAGGAGCAAGCACAACAAGAAGTACAACAGAAAGCCCAACAGCAAAGCTCAACCGGCTCGAAAATTTCATCTTCGGCACTGCAGACAGGCTCGGTGATTATTACTGGTGGACTGGGTTCGATTGGTTTGCTCACCGCAGCGGTGCTGCCCAAGCTGGGCGTGCGTCACATTATTCTCACAGGAAGGCAAGCGCCGGACGCAGCGAAAGTTGCGGAGATCAAGCAGCGCATTGCAGGTCAAGCCAAAGTGCATTTCATCAAAGCGGACATCAGCCGAGCTTCTGAGGCTGAAAAACTGGTGGAAGCTACCGCCAAAATTGCTCCGCCCATCGGCTTGATCCATGCTGCAGGCGTGTTGGCCGACCAGTCTTTGCTCAATCTCGATGAAGCAAAGCTCGAACAGGTTTTGGCACCGAAGGTCAGTGGCATTCAACACCTCACCCAGGCTTTGGAAAAATTTAATCTGTCCTTTTTTGTGTATTACTCTTCACTGGCAGCCCACTTCGGTTTTGCGGGTCAATTTGCTTACGCTTCGGCCAACGCTTACATGGATGCATGGGCCGAGCAACAAAGCAAAAAGGGCAACGGGCTTTGGGTGTGGCTTGGGGGCCTTGGGCAGGTGGTGGCATGGCCTCCAAACACAAAATAAATCAAGCCGCGAACACGCTGCACTTTATAGAACCTGAGGAAGGCCAGCAATTGCTTGAAAATCTCCTGGCTATGGTATTGAACAAGCATCAAATGCAATTTCCTCAAACCAGTCAGCTCATGGTTATTAAAAGCCACACAACCCCGAAGCCCCAGCAAACGCTCAGTGCTTTTGCGCAAGTGCTTTGGGCACAGCCCAGCACAACAACAGGCAGCACAATTTCAGGCGCTTCTGCAACAGACTTTACACTCTGTGGGCAACCAGCACATTCAAATCGTCTGCAAGAAAAATGCGCAGAAACAGCAGTAAACCACAACCCAGAGCAACAGGCACTGCGAAGTCGCTTGCTTGGATTGTCGCGCAGCAAAGCCAAACAAGTCATTGTTCAAGCCACACTAACAGCCATAGAGCAAGTGGTGGGCACAGTCACACAGAATGCAGACCAAATGAGTTTCCAATCCCTTGGGATTGATTCCCTCATGCAGTTGCAACTCAGAAACTTTTTGGTCAAAACGCTTGATATGAAAATCAACGCCACCGTGTTTTACCAATGCACCACACCGGCGAGCTTGGCCGAGTTTTTGGAATCTGAAATTCATTCGCTCAGTGCAATCAAAGATCCTGAAAGCGCCAGCGCGGTGACTTAACAGAGAACAAAGAGAGCTATTTATGAAAAATCAAACCAGCGGTTTGTCGTCTATCCAATATGTATTGGGCCAACAGCATTCCATTGAAAACTTGAATCAACTCAAAGCAGACGAGGGTCTGGCTGAAACACTGATGGCCCTGGGTTTGGCGCACTATGCCCAATCCACGAAAAGCACTCTGGAATTGGCAGCCGAAGCGGTTCAAAAAACAATTGCTACTTCAAATGTCAACCCAGCACAGATTGATGCTTGTGTTTATGCCACCAACACCCTCGACCTCAAAGAGCAGTCCCCTGATGGCATTGTCACCCTGTTGGCAAATCTCGGTTTGTCCAAAGCGATGATCAACGGCGTATTTGGTTGGGAATGTGCCAACCTGTTTTTGGCCTGGCAAAACGCCATCAATCTGATCCACACCGACATGGCAGACACCGTGTTGGTCATCACTGCTGATCGGTGTCTGGATCCTAACCAACGGTTGGTGCCGCCTGGTATCTCCGTGTTGTCAGACGGAGCGTGCGCCGCACTGGTCACACGCGAGACAAGTAAAAGCGATTTTATTCTTCGTGCCTTGTCCCATGTCAGCAAACCTGGGATGACTCAAATAGACCCCAATAGCGACACCCAAAACTACTTTGTGGGTGTGGGCAATGGCTTAAACGAGTCCGCACAAAAAGCACTTGTTCAAAGCAAATTTACCCTTACCGACATCAACCAGGTTTGCATGAACAACTACAACTTGTCTTTGCTTAACACCTTTTCCCGAAAAATCGGTTTTTCTCCCAAACAGCTTTACAGAAAAAACATTGGTCGTTTCGGTCATTGTTGGGCGGCTGATGCCTGGATCAACCTGTCTGACTACCAAGAAAGTGGAGAGTTGCAGGCCGGTCAGGGCGTAGCTCTCATGGGAACAAGTCCATTTCATTGGTCTTCTGCTGTGGTCACTAAGGTTTAAATATGGCCCGTGTTAAAGCATTGAAAACCCTTTTTGCACAATTGAGTAAGCGAAATCTGATGCTCAAGGAGGAGGGTGGGAACCTTCAATTGGTGGGGAGTAAAAAAGCCATCGACCCAAATTTTATAGCGGAAATTTCTGCGCATAAAAAAGACATTCTGCATCTTTTTCGTTATGAAAAGCTGCTGGCCCGTGAGGAAGAAAAAGCCTATCTCACTGCTTCTCAAACGCTTCTGCTTCAGATGAATACGATAGACGACAATCTGCCAACTGCCAAGCATCTGATGGTATGGAAAATCACCGGTGAAATTGATCCACTCATTTGGAAAGATGCGCTCGTACATGTCATGTCTCAACACGACACTTTAAGAAGTCGATTTTATTTCGAGGATGATCTCGGCTTTCAATTGCCACGGGACCAGCCCCGTTTGAAATTTGAAATCGTCAACAATCAGGCCGATGGTTTTGAGAATACCGCCGTGCAGAATCGGCTCAAACAATTGACTCAGGCACATTTTGAACTGGGTCAAGGTGAAGTGGCACATGCTTTTTTACAGCCATTGAACAACAGCGGGCCGCTCAAAGACCGAGAATCCGAGGGCCCACCTTCCGAAAACTCAAAACATCAAAACGATGGATTTCTCTTTGTACTGGCCCTGGCCTACATCGCCTTTGACGCTTCCAGTCAAGCCACTTTCACCACCCAGCTCGTTGAGGCTTATCAAGCCCTGGCAGCGGGCAAGAAAACCGCTCATACTGCTAACCCGCCACTTCAATATGGCGACTATGCGAATTGGAGATGGTTTCAGGAACTCAAGCAAATTTCATTGCCGTGGTGGTTAAGCTATTTTGACAAAACCATGCCAAGAGTCACTTGGCCTGATCAGCAACGTGAGATTGAATCGGCTTCCGGGCCTTGTCATCTCATCGAAAAAACCTTGTCATCCAATCAATGGGACACCTTAAACCGCGTGGTGTCAGCGAGTAAATCTTCAGCCAATATGGTACTGCTGTCCATTTTTGCCTGGGTTGTGAGAAACCAAACACACTGTCAGCATCAAGTGATTTACACCTCCATGTTCAATCGGGATCACCCCGACCTTGAAAATCTGATTGGCTTGTTTGGCCTAGTTCTACCTATCCAAATCAAGTTGGATGCGAATGTGCAAGGTTTGGCTTTCGTGGAACAAGTGCGCTCAAGTTTGTTTGATGTGTTGATGCACCGTGACACCGCTCTTGACGACATTTTAAAAGCGCTGTCTGAAAAGCAAATCTCACTGCCCAATCAGCTTTTCTTCGTTACTCACGATGAAAGCAGCGAAATGCCAAAAGCAGATTTCACAATTGAAAGCCTCTCCAACATTCCGGAAACCACAAAGTATGATTGTTCCATGGTGGTTCACTTGGGCAATAAATCCGCCAAATTAGGGCTGTATGTGCGAGAGGAATGCTTCTCTCGCTTGGCAGCTGAACAGTTCATTAGCCAGTATTTGAATATTTTTGATCTTTTGCATCACAACATTCAAGCACCCTGGCCAGTTGCTGACTTTGCTTCATCACCTGAAGCGCTGAATCAAAGCACAGCTCACGGCGCGAACCCAGCAACAACCCTAACAGAAACTCGCTCAGAAACCCAACCCACACAACTGGAATCCATTTGGTATGCCATCTTGGCAGACGACACCATTGAAAGAAGCACCAATTTTTTGCAGCAGGGGGTGACTCACTCCAAGCCATGCGGCTTTTGGATGAGTTGGAAAAAAAGTTGAGTATTAAGCTCTCTTTTGGCGACTTCATGCGACACGCAAGCCTGGAGCGCCTCACGAAGTACCTGAACAACCGAGCCATGAGGTTAAGCGCATGACAACATTGTCTGAACACGATCAGCAAACGGCTGATTTTTATGAAAACGAATTCGACGAACACTTGGCTGTCAAAAGCAGTCCCTTTAATAACTGGGGATACTGGAAAACCAACACTGAAGATGCCGCACAAGCAGGGCGGAATCTGGTGCTTGAAACACTCAAACACGCCAATATCACGAGCCAAAGTCGGGTATTGAATGTGGGCTGTGGCTTTGGGGTAGAGACCATTGAAATTGCTTCCTGTACGCCGTGCAAAAGCATTGTCGGTATAGACATCAGCCAGAAACAAATTGAATTTGCAAACAGCCAGCTTTCTCACTACAAGTCTGATGTGGCCCAAAAAATTGTATTCCAAAAGATGAGTGCCACCGATCTCCAATTTGAAGACGAAAGTTTCGATTGTGTCATTGCAATTGATTGCGTGATTCACTTCTCAACCCGTGAAACTTTCTTCAAAGAAGCCAAACGTGTTTTAAAGCCTGGTGGCCATTTGATGGTGGCTGACCACCTGCATGCACGGCAGGCGGAAGACGAAGTAGACAAGCTTTTCTTGGCGCGTGCCGCCAAAATGCGCAATTTGCCGGAAGAGAACAATCAGAATCTTGAGGCTTATCAAAATCTACTGACCCAGCTGGGCTTCCAGGTTCATCAAGCTTTGTCGATTAAAGACCATGTTTTTCCTGGCGCCTTCAACTACTTTTTATCGCCAAAATACCTAAGTGTTTATGCCGAACACCTGGGCGAAAAAAGAGCAAACATCGAGCGCGTTCAGGCAGTTTCCTATCAGCAGTTTTATGAAAAGGGGTATCTCGATTACGGTATTTTTTCTGCGCAGAAGCCCTGACCCTTTGTTGAAAGCTTCCTGAATGTCAACAGCTTCCAAGGAAGCCAAGAATTTCCTTTATGATTCTGAAAGTGTAACCAATCAGGAAAGCATGCAGATTAATCGCCAATGCATCAAATGCTTGTTCACAGTGGTGTGGCTTGTCGCTGGATGCGGCGAGGCCACGCAGTCTGTGGACAACATTGAGGCCATTCCCCTCGTACAGGTCAAGCCGCTTCAGGCACTCTTGGCTGACTACAGCTTTAGTCGGCCAGCCACTGCATTAAGCCTCAACGATACCACGCTCAGTTCTGAATTAACCGCTCAGGTAGAGCAGGCTTCGGTCAATGTGGGAGACTTGGCCCATGAGGGTGAAGTGCTGATTACATTAAATTGCCGCGATGAAAAAAACCGTCTTCAGCAGGTCCGCGCCCAGCTCTCTGCTGCGCAGGCCGGGGTGAACTCAGCCAATTTGAGCTCAGTCGCGCAGAAACCCTGTACGAGAAAAAGATGATTTCCAAGCAAGCGCTGGAACAGCGACAAAACGAGCATGCACGTAACCAAGCAGAACTGAAAAGTGCGGCGGCGGCGGTGCAGCTGGCAAGCGCCAACACTGGAAAATGCACGATACGTGCCCCTTTCACCGGGGTTGTCACAGAAAAAAAAGTTGCCATCGGTCAACTGGCCATGCCCGCAACAGCCATGCTGCGCTTGGTTGATCTGGAAATCAGGAAGTCTCCGCACACCTCACAGCCACTCGAGGTGAAATCGCTTCGTGCCAGCTCAGAGATTTATTTTTCTCAGGGCGAAAAACGCTACCCGCTGACCATTCGACAAATCACGCCGGTGGTTGATCAACAGCGAAATACACAGGAAGCACGTCTGATTTTTCCTCAGGAGAAACCGCTTCCAGGCAGCAGTGGTGAACTGGTCTGGCGGCATCCCGAACCTGTTTTGGCGGCTGAGTATTTGTCCCAGCGCCAAGGCAGCTTGGGCATCTTACTGGCTAAATCGGATAAAGCCAAAACCCAGGTGGATTTTTACCCACTGGCTGATGCACAAGAAGGCCAACCCGTGCCTGTCACTTTCGATGAACGCCTCACCCCCGACACCCGCGTCCTCACAGAAGGGCGTTTTGCAGTAGCAGTCGGCGACGAAGTGCGTATCAGTGAAACACCAGCGGATTGAACCCGTGTATACCCGTTTTATAAAAAATGATGTCCTGGCCAACTTGGCATTTCTGCTGGTTCTCATCATAGGTGGATTGTCTTACCTGAGTCTGCCGCGCCAACAAGACCCGGAAATCAGTTTCAACTGGATACAGATAGTCACCAACATGCCTGGTGCCTCCGCGCAAGACATTGAGCGCCGTGTCACCGAACCGATTGAAGACGCCATTCGCAACATCACCGACATTCGTTTCGTGATGTCCCAAAGCCGGGACAGCCTGTCCCTGGTTCTCGTGCGTTTTAATGAGTTGCCCACGCGTGAATTCGACAAACGACTGGCTGACCTGCGCCGGGAAATTCAAAACAAAGAAGCCCAACTGCCCGATGCGGCCGACACGCCGTTTGTTTTTGAAATCACTACTTCCAACGGCTTTCCAACTGCCACAGTTTTGGTGACCGGGCCTGCCCTGGACGAAAACCTGAGGCGTTATGCCAAGCGGGTCAGTGACGATTTAACCCGCATGACTGAAGTGGACCGCATCACAATGAGCGGCTTCTCCGAGCCTGAGTTGCAGGTCACCCTCCGCCCGGAAGAACTGGTCAGCCGTGGCCTTAATCCCAACGATGTATCCACCCAGCTTGCCAGTCTTTTTCAGGATGTATCAGCTGGAGACATCAACATCGGCAACCAAAGTTGGTTGGTCCGGCTCAAAGGCGTGTACAACAATCCCAACCAACTGGGTAAAACACTGATACAAACGCCCAATGGAAACATACCGCTTGCCAGCATTGCACGCGTAGAACGCAGCCGTGAAGCGCCCACAGAAAAGGTGACCTACAACGGCAGGCCGGGTATATTGCTGGGCGTTGCCAAGTCGCCGAACGTGAATACCTTGACGATGGTTCAACGCATCAAAACCTACCTGGAAGAACGCAATCAATTTGAAGCTCAAATCGGGGTCAAACTTGTTTTGGTAGATGACCAAACCGAAATGACTCGAAACGCCCTTCAGGTGATGCAAAGCAATGCGCTTCTGGGCCTGCTCATGGTGTTGGTTGTCACCATTCTTTTCTTGGGCGTGAAAATTTCACTGTTGATCAGCGCGGGCATTCCCTTTGTACTCGCGGGGGTTTTTTGGGTCATGAACATCCAGGGTGAAACGCTCAACGTCATGGTGCTTTTGGGGATTGTAATTAGCTTAGGCATGTTGGTAGACGATGCCGTTGTGGTGGTTGAATCCATTTACTATCGACTCGAACGCGGCATGGATGTTGCCACTGCAGCGGTTGAGGGTCTAAAGGAAGTCATCGCCCCGGTGACAGCCTCCGTGCTAACTACCATTGCCGCTTTTCTGCCTTTGATGTTGCTGCCTGGCATTATCGGACAGTTTCTCAAAGTGGTGCCGCTGGTTGTCACTCTGGCCCTCCTGCTCAGCTTGCTGGAAGCCTATTGGATGCTGCCAGCCCATATCATCGGTTTCAACGTCCAAATTGACCAGAAAAGCCGATCACAAAAGAGAAGGGAATACTTTCTGCGTCGCTTGCGCCACGCCTATAGCCATTTGTTGATTCGCGCGCTGCGTTATCCGATACGCATTGCAGGTGGAACCCTCTGCGTTTTTCTTCTGGCGATTGGCCTGGTGCTGGGAGGTGCTATCAAAGCTGACTTTTTTGCCAGCGACACCTTGCGTTTGTTTTACATCAATGTCGAAATGCCACCGGGCACCCCACTGGAAAAAACCCTTAAAACCAGCGAGTACATAGAAAGACTAGTTCGTCAAACCGTGAAGCCTGAAGAGCTACGTTCAGTAGTCAGTACGGCGGGTCAACAGCAAACAGAAACCTCACCTCTTGCCGGCAATGTGTTTGGGCAGGTCACCGTCAGTTTGTTGCCTGCGCACAATGGCATGGCCTCGGTTGAAGACATTATTGCCAAGTTAGAAGATCCTGTTCAAAATCTGCCGGGACCATTGAATATCAGCTTCCTGCGTTTGTCCGGTGGCCCCCCCACCACTTCGCCGATCGAGCTGAAACTTCAGGGCAGTGACTTTGCTGAGATACGCCGCGCTGCACAAATCATGATGCAGAATATGAAGAAAATCGAAGGTTTGAGAAACATCAAATCAGACGATTCTGCCGGACAAAAACTCCTCTCTCTGGAACTTGATCAAAGCGCAATTTCCCAAGCGGGTCTCAGTGGCGAAACGGTGAAACAGGCGGTTGCCCTGTTGGTCGATGGTCAAATTATCTCCACCTTTCAAGACAAGGGCGAAGAAGTTCGCCTGCGCATACAAATTGAGCAAAACAGCCCGCTTGCCATCAATGAGGTTTTGGCGCATCGTTTGGTCAGCCCTACCGGGCAAACCATTCCCTTGAGCCAGCTGGTCAAAGCCCAATACATCGAAAGCCCCACGCAAATCATTCATTACAACTATTTGCGCGCCATCACCTTATTTGCAGGCATTGACACCACACTGACCGACACCCAGAAAGCCAATCGCGATGTCTTGGCACTTTGGCAAACCCAGGCCAAACGTTTTCCAACCCTGCAAGTTGATCAGAGCGGCTTGTTAGACGACCTCAATGAAAGTCTCAACAGCATTCTCACCCTGTTTTTGTTTGGCCTTTTGTTGATGTATTTGATCATCGCAACACAATTTCGCAGCTATTTTCAGCCCTTGATTGTTTTGCTCACTGTCGGTTTGGCTTTTCTCGGTGTGGTCTTTGGTTTGGCAGTGAGTCAAAAACCGTTCAGCCTCTACACCATGTATGGGGCAGTGGCCCTGGCTGGTATTTCTGTCAATGCAGCGATTGTGCTCGTTTCAGCCGCAAATGACAGAATGCAAAGCGGCATGTCATCCCTGCATGCCGTTTTTTATGCAGGGCGCAGGCGGGTCACGCCGATACTCATTACCTCCTTGACAACCATCGCGGGTTTGCTGTCGCTGGCTTTGGGAATTGGCGGCAAATCCACTCTGTGGGCACCGATTGCAACGGTGATTGTTTGGGGTCTTTTCTTTTCAACCTGTTTGACTTTATTTGTGGTGCCGGGTTTGTACTTGGGTTTTGAAGGCCTTAAGAGCCGATGCAAGTTGAAACGGGTAAATAGAGTCTGCAGAAAAGAACTCTAAATATCTTTCGATGATCATCTTATACAAAAAAATGCGCCCGTTACATTTTCAGAACGAGCGCATCCACTTTAAGTTTTTTTCAAGTCATCAAAGCAAAACTTAATTGTTGGCTGTCACCTGAATGGTGTTTTTCACGGTAGCGTTCAAAAATCTGTGTTAATCCTTTAATCTCACCCTTTCGGGAGGACTGATCCATGAACAAAGAATTCGACATAGACCAAGCCATTGAAAAATTAAAATCTGGCAAAGCACTGACCGGCGAGGATGGGGTTTTTACACCGCTACTCAAGCAGTTTGCCGAGGTGGTTTTAAACGGCGAGATTGACGCGCACTGGGATACCAACAATGAATCGAATCGTCGTAATGGTCGCACGAAAAAACCGTGAAAACCTCCGGTGGGCCGATAGAAATTGAAACACCACGTGACCGGGCCGGTTCGTTTGCGCCGCAATTGAACAAGAAAAACCAGACCCGACTGGGCAACGAGATCGAAGATAAAATTCTGGCCCTGTATGCTTTAGATAATATAGCTGGATGATTATGTCATAGCATAATCCAGATGCTCACTGAATAATAGATAGATGTCATCGCAGTGAAGTTTTTTCCTAACCGATTTTGCCTGAGCCCATTTTTTCTCAATGGGGTTCAAATCCGGGCTGTAAGGAGGCAGGTACTAAGCCTCTGCGCTTTTCTTTTTAGCGGCTTTTCTGGTCTCAGTGGTTTTATTTGCCGCTTTGGAGCCCGCCTTTGTTGCTGCGTTTTTTTCGACAGTTTTTTTCTCTGGTCGAGGCTCAAACTCAAAGCCAACCGTACCATCGGGTTTTTTTACCAAAAAGGCTTTGAAAGCGCGTTTGGTGCGTGCCGAAACAAAACGGCTTAGCAAATCGGTTTTGCCTTCGTTGAGCAGCTTTTCCATCTGCTCGCGCTCAATGGGCTGCTGCAATATCATTTTTCCCGAGCGAAAGTTCGCAGTTTTTGGCGGGGCCCACTGCTTTTTCGCACACGTAGTGCGTAGGGATTTCATACACTGAGGCGGCGCATTTCGGGCATGGTCCTATACTTTCCTGATCCGAGAAATCGAATTCAGCTTCGTCATCTTCGTTCCCCTGACCAAAATCAAATTCCAGTTTGTTTTCTTTGCTCAAGCGCAGAACGGCTGCAAAAGGGCGTCCCATTTTGCTGCGAAACCCATCTAGCAGGGGCAATTCGCATTCAGTCAGCAGGGTTTCCACTTCGGGTACTTCAAAAGCGCGCCCACCCGGCACTTTGCTAATAGAGAACTCGCACTGGGTGCAGGCAAAGCGGCGGTAGTTTTCTTTTACCACCGCGCCACACGAGGGGCAAGGTGTTTTTAAGGTGGCGTAATCGCCAGGAATGGTGTCTTCGGTGTAATTTTTGGCGCGATCTACAATGGTTCCTGTAATTTTCAGGATGTCTTGCATGAAGGCTTCACGCGAGAGCTCTCCTTTTTCCATTTGGGACAGCTTGTGTTCCCACTCGCCAGTAAGCTCGGGCATGGTGAGCTCTTGAACACCCAGTCCGCGCAACAGCGTAAGCAGTAAAAAGGCTTTTGGCTGTGGGCATAAGGCTGCGTTCTTCGCGCAGCAGGTATTTTTCGTTCAGCAGGCCTTCAATAATGGCTGCACGCGTGGCAGGTGTGCCCAAACCTTTGGTGCCCATGGCCGAGCGCAGTTCGTCGTCATCGACCAGTTTGCCCGCTGTTTCCATGGCAGAAAGCAAGGTGGCTTCCGAGTAACGGGCGGTG
>JAAURO010000021.1 GCA_012032215.1 Limnobacter sp. | reverse complement strand
TCAGCGACGATGGCCGTGTAATCGACCACTCGCAAGCAGACTTGCGCACCGTGTCAGAAGGCCAGGCTTATGCGCTGTTTTTGCCTTGGTTGGCCAACGATCACGCCACTTTTAACCGCCTGCTCGTTTGGACAGAAAACAACCTCTCCGCGGGCAGCCTAACCCGCCAGCTGCCCGCGTGGCATTGGGGCAAGCAAGCCAGCGGCGATTGGGGCATTATCGACCCGAACAGTGCCAGCGATGCCGATTTGTGGATGGTGTACAACCTGCGGGAAGCAGGCCGGGTGTGGTGCCGCAAAGACTACCTGAGCAAAGCGGCCAAACTTGCAGCCCTTGTTTTGGAGCAAGAGGTGGCCGACTTGCCGGGCTTTGGCTTAAGCCTGCTGCCCGGCCGGTATGGCTTTTTGCAGGCAGATGGCACTGCCCGCTTAAACCCCAGCTACCTGCCCGGATTTTTGCTGACAAGGCTGGCAGCCAGCATGCCCTACGAACCACGTTGGGCCGAGCTGTATTTAAACAGCCAAAGGCTGCTGCTTAAAGCCCAGAAAAATGGGCTGTACCCAGACTGGGTGCAGGTGCAAAACGGCGCCCTTCAGCCCGAATTGCCAGAAGGCGATTTCGATGCCATACGGCATTACCTCTGGCTGGGACTGAACTTCGACAACGAGCCCGTGCAAAACACGCTGGAACGCATCAGCCTTCCTTTTGCCAATGCTGTGCGCAAGCAAGGCCAGGTGCCAGTCGGCTGGAACCCCACCACCAACCAGTTGCACGCACAAGCCGGGCCTGCCGGGTTTCAGTATGCATTGGCCCCTTTGCTGGCACGCCTCTTTCCCCACGAAAAACCGCTTGCTTTGCCCAACCTGAACACCCTGCGCAACACCACCGATTGGCGCAATTACGGCTATTACAATGCCGTGCTCAGCCTGTTTGCACAAGGCCACCTGCAAGAGCGCTACCGCTTCGACGACTGGGGCAGGCTGCTGCGCATGCGGGTTTCCGAAGGCCCTTGCAAAGAGACTGTGCAATGAGCAAGCCAACACTAGCACTTGCGATTTTACTCAGCCCTGTGCTGCTGGCCGCCACGCATCAAGCTGTTCTGGCACAAACAGAAGCACCCACAAGCAACAGCGCAGCGCTTACCGAATCCAACCGCACAGAGCTGCTCAACCGCGGCATTTACTGGTACGAGCGTTACCGGTTCGATTTGGCCAACCAGGCCTTTAACCGCGTGCTGCTGACCAACCCCAACCAGGCTGAAGCCTTAAAGTGGCGTGGCCTGATTGAAGTGCGATCGGGCAACATGGAAGCCGCACGCATCTGGCTGAACAAATTAACCGCCGCTGCGGGCAACGCCAACCCACACTCGCGTGAATTGTCGCAAGTGCTCAGCCTGGCCACCAACAACCGGCAAGCCTTTGCAGAAGTGCGGTTTTTGGTAAACCAAACCAGAACGACGAATGGGTGCCCCAGCTTGAAAGCCTTTTCAACGCCCCCCCCTTGGGCGAAGCAGCCGTGGATTACTACCTGCTGCTAGCCCGTGCCCGCACTGAAAACGCTCGCGCCATTCGTGAAGTGCAAAGCCTGGTGCAACGCTTTCCCCAAGATGCACGCTACCGCAAACTGCTGTCTGATTTGGGTGGACCGGTAAGCGGCACAACCCAAGTAGCTGGCGCAATTGCCCCGCCAGCACGTGTCAGCACAGGCAATGCGGGCAGCCCCCGCAAAATCACCAGCAACGGCAACCGCACCGTATTCAGAAACGAAGCCACGATTGCACAAACCATTGCTCCAGTTGTGCCACCCTCCCCACCCATCGCCCCAGAGCCAGACAACTTCCAGAAAGGCCAGGCGCTCAACGAACAAGGCCTGGCCTGGATTCAATCCGGACAAACCGAAAAAGGCTTTGAAGCCCTGCAAAACGCCGTGGCCTTGAACCCCGATTACGCGTGGTTTCGCTACGATTTGGCCACTGCCTACGATGACCTAGCCACCGCCCGGCACCGCGAAACCGCACACAGCATTCTGCAGGAAGGCCGCACCCTGGCACCGCAAAGTGCGGACATGCGGTTTGCATCGGCACTGTTGGCAAACCGGCAAAACCAGCCGGAGCAAGCTTTGGCTTACCTGAATGCCATCGACAAAACCGAATGGACAGGCGCCATGTCCGCACTTGAACGGCGCATTTCTTACGGCAGCCACCTAGACCGCCTCTCCGCCCTGGACAACGCAGGCAACTACAACCAGCTGGCCAAGGCAATTGCCGACACCCCACGCTGGCGTGCCTACGAAGAAGTGCTTGCCTACGAACGCGATCTCAAAACCCGCCTGAGCCCCCGCGTATCGGCCAGTTATGAAAACGCTGAAATAGCAGGCACCTCCGGCATTTCCCAATTCAACGGCCTGCAAATTCCACTGGAAATTGAACTGCCACTCGACTACGAACAGTCGCTTTTTGTACGGCTTGATCACTTCCAAGCGGGTGCGGGCACGCTCAAAGACCTGCCAGACTTTGCCGATGCGCGGGGCTTTGGTGGCTTTGGCATTTTTACCGCCAACGAACTGCGCACCGCCGCCAACCCTGCCGACAATTTAAACGCCCCACAGCTTGCAGTAACGCGCAGCGCCAACAACACCATTGCCCCCGAAACCCTTACCCTGCCCACAGCCCGGTTTCAGCAAGACTACCGGGGCACGCTGTTCGGCGTGGGTGTAAAACGCGGCAACCTGCGCGCCGACATCGGCAAACCGATTGGCAACTTCCCGGTAGATAGCTGGGTAGGTGGTGTGCAAACCCGTTTTAGCGCAGGTCAAGCTGGGTCGCTGACGCTGGATGCTGCCCGCCGCATGGTGTCGGGCAGCCCGCTGGCCCTGGTGGGCGCCACAGACCCCATTACCCAAACCACTTGGGGAGGTTCACGCCGCAATGGCCTTAGCGCGGTGTACTACACGCCACTGCCCCAGGCACGCAGCTTTGTGGGCATAGGGCGACTGAATTACATCACCGGCAAAAACACCCCCAGCAACACCGAACTCAACGTGCAAGGCATACTCAGCCAAACCCTGCTCGATACCGGATCGCAGCAAATAGAAGCGGGACTGTCCGCCTTCTTCTGGCAATTCGAACGCAACATGCGTTTTTACACCTACGGGCAAGGTGGCTATTACAGCCCGCATGTTTTTTTTGTCGCTTTCGTTGCCCCTTACCTGGACAGGCCGCCAAGGCGACTGGTCGTGGCGGGTGCGGGGGTCTGTGGGCGACAGCAGCTCGCATGAAGACGCAGCGGAACTGTATCCACTGGCCTCTGCGCCGGGCCAGTTCCTCAACAGCCGCGTGGCACAGGTAAACCCAGCCGATTTAACCAATGCAGGCGGCAACGGCGGGGGCGACAGCTACAGCTTCTCTGTGCAGCTTGAACACCAGTTCAGCAAACACCTCATAGGCGGCCTGTCTTTCAGCATAGACCGCTCGCAGGATTACAGTCCGGACCTGTTCCAGTTGTATATTAAATCCTCGTTGTGGGAAGTACTCACCCTGGCCGTTCCCCCGCAAGGCCTTATTCCTTACTCCAGGTTTTAGGCATGCTGCACCCGTTCATTCAACCAGGCGTGTACGCAGTAAAAACCGACTCCGCGCACAGTTTTTGCCAGCAAATAGCCAACGCCTGGCTAGAACACAACCACGATTCCAGCAACTGGCGCACCGCGCCCGGCTTTACCTGGCTTACCGCACAACAAAGCATGCCGGTGCTGCAAGAATTTCTACAGCCGCACGTAAACGCACAAGGCAAGCTGCCGCGTGGTTTTGATTTAGTAGCGCAACAGCTGCACTCCGTCCATACGCCAACCCTTCAGGCAGCCCCCTTAAACGTCAACCACACCATTAAGGCGCTGCGCAGCCTGTGCCTGCTCAAGCCCAATCTGGTACTGTTTGAACACCTCGACCACTGGCTTCAAACCACCGCCACCACCGTAGAAAAACTGCACCCGCTGGCACAAATCCGCAAACTCAGCGACTGGGCACAAGCCAACGAGGTGCTGGTGATTGCCCCCACAGCAAACGACCTGCCCGTGTGGACCTCCTCGTGTAGCGGCCTGGCCAGCTGGCACTACCGCACGCCCGAACTGGAACCTATCTGGTGGCCGCACGCCTGGGGCATGAATACCCAACTCTGGAACCCGCCCGAACAAGCCAGCGAACACACCCACCTGGTGCTTTCCGAAAGCGGCTTCCCAAGCCTGGCCGCATTGGCAGACCACGTGCACACGCTGCGTTTTGGAGGCGCAGGCAACCACACCACTGCACAATTCCTTCATGTGCGCACCAACACCAGCCGCACCACCACGCGGCATGGCCCTTTGTTGCTGCGCCTGGGGGCCGATTCCGTGTTTCACAACCCCAGCGCTTTTGAATTCCATTACCAGCACGTACCGCCCACCCGGTGGCAAAAATTCACGCCGCAAGCCGCACCCACCGCAGCGGGCAACGCATTGGCCACCACCCTGCACGAGCACTTTTTGCCCGGTCAGCTTACCGTGCTTAACCACCAGGCGTTTTCCGAACAGGGGCATTCGCTGCTCGACCTGGCCAGCGAATGGGGGCTGTCGTGTTCCATTTCCAGATTGTCCATGCTCAACCACCTCAGCGCCTACCAGGTCGTGCGGCTTCTGAACCAGCATGCCCTGCAAGCCTCCATACTGGCCACCCGCACTGCACTGTATCTGCTCCACCTGTGGTCTTCCACGCCCACCGAAACCGATCTCGACAACTGGCTGCGCACAGGCATTTACTCACCGCTGGAAACCCTGTTTGCAGGCCAGGTACACTACACCAGCAAACAGGCGCAACAGGTATTGCTCAGCGAGCTCTATCAATCCGAAAGCGACATCAACCCCACCGACATACTCGACATGCTGGAAGAAAACACCCGCCGCGTCAGCGACCTCTGGGAATGGGAACAAGATGCAGCACACACCCGCCCCTGGCTGGCACGGCTGCCCCAGCTGCTCAAAATAGACCAACACCTGCTCGACAAGCAAAGCCCGCCCACCCTGCAACCCCCACAAACCACAGGTAATACACCATGAACCCTCTAACCCTTGGCCTGACAGGCACAGCGGCTGGTATTTTTTTTGGCATTGTCGTGTTTCGTGTGTTGCTTAAAAAAATCCGGGTGCGCATGGTGTTAAGTCAGTTTGTAGACTGGTACCAGGCCGAACTGCCCCCCCATTGCAAACAAGTGGTTCGCCACGGAAAATGGGTACTCGGCGATCAGGAGGACGCACAGTGATAGCCATCGGCATACTGTCACCAGTCGGGGGTTCAGGCCGCACCAGCCTGGCCCTCATGACTGCCCGGCAACTGGCCGCACAAGGGCGCGATGTGGTGTTGGTGCAAACCGACCCCACCAATCTGATGGCAGCGCAACTGGGCCGCCCCGAGCTTGCAGGCAAAGGCCTCAGCCAGGTGCTGGGCACGCCGGGCTGCCCTGTGGAAGATTGCCTGATACCCCTGGAAGACACCCTGCGTTTTTTGCCCTACGGCAGCGCCGACGAAACCCAAACCATTGAACTCGCCCTGCGCACAGCCAACAACCCCGATACACTGGCAGGTATTTTTGACAGCCCGGTGTTTACCGAGCACACCGTACTGATTTTCGACACCCCGCGCTGGCCCTCTGCCTGGTGCAAGGCCGTCATGACCCTCACCGATTTAAATCTGGTGCTGATGGTACCCGATGCAAACTCCCTGCTGTCTATTGACCCCCTCATGCAAAGCCTGCTCAATGGACGCGGCAGCTCGTATTTTCTGGTAAACCGCTTCGACTCCAGCCACGTACTGCACCTGGACATCTGGACGCTTTCAAAAATCAAACTCAGCCACCGCCTGTTGCCCTTTTACCTCCACGAAGACCCCGCGCTTTCCGAATGTTTTGCCGCAGGCCAGCACCTGCCAGATTACGCACCCCACTCGCAACTGACCGAAGACATTCAAAAACTGGTCAACTGGATAGACCTGGAAATCGCATGAAACAAGCAGCACGCCAAGCCGAACCACCCGCCACCACAGAGCCCCCCCTACACACCGGCTTGCTGGGCAAAATAGAACAGGCACTGGGCTTACGCGCCCGCGCCAACTTAAGCAAACGCGGCAAAGTGCTGCGCATTCTAAGAGCCATGCTGATTCGCCCCCACAGCCTGGAACGCACCCTTGCACACGCCACCCACAAACGCAACCCCGCACAGGGCATCCTGCTGCTGGCCTGGGGCGTTTTCCGGCACGCACTCGAAGACATCTCCAGCCCACTCGTCAAACTGTTCAAACCCGCAGGCCGTTTTTTTAACCGACTAAACCGCAGCTTTCACAATGTCCTGGATCACACCATTGGCAAAGCCACCCCCGATGTCTATTTAAAACGCTTCGGATTTGCCGTGTACCACCGCCCCTTCCTGTACTGGCTGCTGGTAGTGCTGGGCATTGCAGGCTTTTTGTTTGTAGCCCAAGCCAGCCTGCCGCTGGTGGGGCAATGGGTATTTGTAGCCGTGTGCTACCTGTTTGCGCAAATGTTTCGGCGCATGCCCAAACGCATGGCCCATTTGTCGCTCATGTTTATTACCCTGCTGCTCGCGTTTCGCTACATTTTCTGGCGCTTCACCAGCTCGCTCGATTTGGTGCCAGGCCTTGAGAGCATGCTCGGCTGGCTGCTTGTACTGGCCGAATGCTACACCTGGCTCATCCTGTTTTTCGGGTTTTTGCAAACCGCCTGGCCCATGCAGCGCAAATCGGTACCCATGCACACCGAAGCCGCACGATGGCCCACTGTAGACGTATTCATACCCACCTACAATGAACCGCTTTCTGTGGTAAAACCCACCGTGTACGCCGCCAAAGGGCTGGACTGGCCTTTAGACAAAATGACCGTCTACCTGCTCGACGACGGCCACCGCCCAGACTTTGCCGCCTTTGCGCAACAGGCCGGCATCGAATACATTTCCCGCCCCAACAACGACCACGCCAAAGCCGGCAACATCAACTACGCCCTGTCCCGTACACACAGCGAATTCATTGCCATTTTTGATTGCGACCACATACCCACACGCTCGTTTTTGCAATACAGCATGGGCTGGCTGCTCAAAGACGAAAAAGCCGCACTGGTGCAAACGCCCCACCACTTTTTCAATGCCGACCCCTTTGAACGCAACTTCGACGAATTTCGCAAAATGCCCAACGAAGGCGAACTTTTTTACGGCCTGGTACAAGACGGCAACGACTACTGGAACGCCTCGTTTTTTTGCGGCAGCTGCGCCGTTATTCGCCGCAAACCACTCATGGAAATAGGCGGCATTGCCATAGAAACCGTCACCGAAGACGCCCACACCGCCCTCAAACTACACAGCAAAGGCTACAACAGCATTTACCTGCCAACCGCCCAGGCAGCCGGCCTGGCAACCGACACCCTGGCCGATCACATTGCCCAACGCATCCGCTGGGCACGAGGCATGGCGCAGATTTTCCGCCTCGACAACCCGTTTCTGAAAAAAGGCCTCAGCGTGGTTCAACGCATTTGCTACGCCAACGCCATGCTGCACTTTTTCTATGGCATACCACGCCTGGTGTTTTTGTGCATGCCCATGGCCTACCTGTTTTTTGAATACCACCTGCTCAATGCCGCTGCAGTCACCATCATGAGCTACGCCCTGCCACAAATCTTTTTTGCCAGCTACACCAACTCCATTATTCAAGGGCAGTTCAGGCGCTCGTTTTGGTCCGAGGTCTACGAAACCGTGTTGTCGTGGTACATCATCCTGCCCACCACCCTGGCATTCATCAATCCCAAAATGGGAAAATTCAACGTCACCACCAAAGGCGGCCTTATCGAACAAGGCTACTTCGACTCCAACATCGCGCGCCCCTACCTCATACTCATGCTCATCAACCTGATAGGCCTGCTGGTTGGCGTGCTGCGCCTTTTTGTGTGGAACACCCACGAGTCTGGCACCGTACTCATGAACCTAGGCTGGGCCCTGTTCAACCTCAGCATTTTAGGTGCCGCTGTAGGCGTTGCCACCGAAGTGCCTCAGCGCTTTTGCACCACCGTGTGCGCATGGTTATTCCCGCATTCCTCAAGCTGCCCGCAGGCTACACCCTGGCCTGCCACACCGAAGAATACTCCTCGGCGGGGCTTACTCTGGCCGTAGCCAATGCCAACCTGATTCCCGACAACAGCCAATGCCAGGTGGGCCTGCACCGCGGCGATCGCGAATTCCTGTTTCCGGCCAAACTGCTTCGCCTGCCCAACGGACGTCTGGAAGCCGCCTTTCTCAGCCTGAGCCCCGATCAGGAAACCCAACTCATACAATGCACCCTTTGGCCGCGCCGATGCCTGGTTAAACTGGAAAGGAAACCGACCAACACCGACTCCGCCCTCGGCGGGTTTACCGACGTGCTGCGCAAAGGCCTGGTGGGTTACAAACGCCTGTTCTGGTGGATCAACAATGGCGTCACCGCCCTGCTTGCACGCCTGTACCTGGGCAAGCGGGAGGGCCTTTAAACCATGTTGTTGTGGAACCTGTATTTTTTAACCGTGCTGGGCTTAAGCCACATTGGCAAAGCCAGTTTTGAGCCACTGGCCAACCTGGCACTGCTTGCACTGGTATTTGTGTTTTACGTACTGCATTTTGTAAAGCCCCGGCTTAGCACCGCACTGCAAATACTCACCGGCACACCCCTTGCCGTAGCACTGCTACTGCACCAGCTCGGGCTTATTTTGTCGAAAGAACTGCTCACCCAAATTCAGAACCTGCTGGGTTTGAACCCCCACTACCTGCTTGAACTGCTGCGCCGCTCAGTGCCTGCCCAATACCTGTGGGCCGCACTGGCAACCTACATCGTACTGCGCATAGTCAACCGCTATATTCGGGTGCACGCCTGGGTAGCCACCGCAGTTGCCCTGTTTGCGCTGCACACCCTGTGGGCCGACCACCTGGTTGAAAAACGCAACGCCAAGCTGGCTCTCATGGAAAACGCAAACAGCAAAACCCTGCGCGCAGGCGGCTTCGAAACCGAACGCATTGTGCTGGGCGAAACCCGCTTTGAACAACTGAAAATCACCTTTAACCAAGGCACAAATACAGCCGGCAAACAATCGGTGCAAGGCATGGTAACCACCTACTTCGAAAAACAGCGCAAACTCGCGCTGGACACCTTCACCCCCCTGGCACAACCCGATTTCGACATCGTACTGATACACGTGTGCTCGCTGGCATGGGCCGACTTAAAAGGCATGCGCCAAACCCAGCACCCACTGCTGCGCGATGCCGATTTGCTGTTTTCAGAATTCAACACCGCCACCTCCTACTCCGGCCCAGCCGTGGTACGCCTGCTACGCAGCACCTGCGGCCAACCCACCCACACCGACTTATACACCCCGCCACGTGCAGAATGCGCCCTGTTTAACCAATTGGAACGGGCAGGCTTTCGGGTAGAATTCGGGCTGAATCACGATGGAAAATTCGACGGCTTCAAGCAACAGGTACAAACCAATTTAATGGTGCCCGCCCAAGAACCAGTGACCTTCGACTCCGTTTCACTGGGCGCTATCGCCTTCGACCAAAGCCCCATAGCCCGCGATCTCGACTTCCTGAAAGCCTGGCTGAAGCACCGCAACACCGAATCGGGCAAACCCGTGGCGTATTACTACAACACCATTACCCTGCACGATGGCAACCTGCTGCCCAACTCCAGCCTGAACAGCCTGGAAGCTTACCCCGTTCGGCTGGAACGCTTTCTGGACGACTTGCAAGGCTTTGTGCAAGCCTACCGTAAAAGCGGCCGCAAAGCCCTTGTACTGATGGTGCCCGAGCACGGCGCAGGCATGACCGGTGAATACGGCCAGCTAACTGGCCTGCGCGAAATACCCACACCCGCCATTACCAAAGCACCCGTACTAGGCTACTGGATATCGCCCAACTTTGAGCGCAAAGACGTGTATAAATTTCCGGTTACCATAGAAAAACCCGTCAGCTACCTGGCCGTTTCAGAATTTATTGCACGCTGGATAGAACTACCCCCCAGCCAGCGCGACGACCCCACCTGGCCCTTACTGGTATCCGACTTACCCACCTCGTTGTATGTCGCCGAACAAGGCCGGATTGCCGTCACAGAAATAAACGGCAACTACCTGCTAAAAACGCCCGGCGCCAGACAATGGGTGCCATTGGACAAACAATGACCCCCCAACAAAACCCCATTCAGCACTTTTATACACCATGCCCAAGCTAAACCCCAGCGCCCCACCAGCCCTGTTTTTACCACCCACCGACCAGGCACACGACATTTACGCCCTAAGCGCGCAAATAGAGGGGTTTGATTACCTGATGTACCAGGACATCCAGCAAGACCAGCACATTTTTGATTCGTTGCAGCGGTGGCCCTATTTGTTTTCCCTGGCAATCGAGCCGCCCGAATCCACCAAATATGCGCCACAGCGAGTTGATCAGAGGCTCCTTAAGCACTAATCGGCAGTAAAACGAAGCACACTCGACTCAAGTGCCGAAAAAGCAAATTGCGCCGCCTGGTAGTTTGCGACTGCGCACAGCAATCCAGATTTATTACCAGCATAAGGCTTTTCGTTGTTGAAAGCCGTAACTTCCTCCTGGGCTTTGCTAAGAAGGTTTGACAGGTTTTGGGCATTGGCCACAACCTGATTGTTGATTTCATTACTCAGATGGGATTGGCGGCATTTTTCAGGTTCTGATGATATACGCTCTACTTTCTCTTTAAGTCGTGGAAGATTTCTCTCCAATTCGTTGACGGCGACCACATACGAGTCAATCTGCTTACGCGTATCCTCCACACTAACGGTCCCACTCATCACGCTCTCCAAAAATTGATGAAAAAGCTGAGTGGCTTTTCCTGCAACTTGGTTCCTTACACATCTCCGTTCTGCCTGGCAGAATAGGCCAGTAAGCAGTGGCATACTGTCGTCCGCCATTCACTTCAAAAACAGCCCATGAGCACGCCTTCATCCTCTTGCAACGCCTCTTTATTGAATTCGACGCACGCAAACACTTACAACCACAGCACATGTGCCACCGTAGCAAATTTTTTTCAGGGGGCCGCCAACAGTCTGTACCAAGCCCTGGCACCAGTCATTCAGCAAACACACGGCGGCAACAAGCCTCTCATACCGGGTGATTACGAGCACAACATGGCCACTTTCAACGCAGCGTGGAGTGGCTCCTCGTCACGGATTGGGCTGGCAACAGAGGTTCTGGGAAAAAAAGGACCAGATGTGCTGGTGGATGCCTTGATTGGCTTGGCTACTTTTTTAATCGCACAACACCTGCTGCACGAATCCTCTGAACACCCGACAGAACAAGAAGCCAACATGAGTAAAATGCTGTTCTCGC
The DNA here is from genome assembly GCA_012032215.1 of Limnobacter sp. Taxonomy (GTDB): domain Bacteria; phylum Pseudomonadota; class Gammaproteobacteria; order Burkholderiales; family Burkholderiaceae_B; genus Limnobacter. The sequence goes on along the minus strand of JAAURO010000021.1, from coordinate 453 downwards.
AACAGCTTTTAATGACAAGCAGTATTCTGGCAAGCCCGATAGCCGAATTTTTCAAATCTTTTTTTTCCCCTCGGCAAGGCGCAAAAAGCCAGGTGCAGGCACTGCAACGGCTGATGCGCCTGATGTCCCCGAAAATTAGGGAATGCTTTCCACGGCTTTCAAAAAGCATCCAGTCAAATGTGTACCAAAACCTGGAAGCGCTTCAAGCCACGGTGAACGCGTTAGAACAAAGCAACGACCCCGGAGACTTCAGAAGAGTCAAGGATATCTTTTTCAGAATCAGCTACCTGTTAAGCTATCCCAGCGGACGCTCCGATGTGTACAAACTTCAACATGGAGAATGCCCGGCTTCTCAAGAAACAGACGCTGCCCAAGCAGCACTGACTAAAAGCTTTGGAGATCCTGACACGGAAAAAGCCCTGAACGAAGTAATCGACACGCGCGCCACAACTC
>JAAURO010000020.1 GCA_012032215.1 Limnobacter sp. | reverse complement strand
CGTTTAATCAAACCCAAGCATCCACAAACCAACGGCATGGTTGAGCGCTTTAACGGCCGCATCAGTGAGTTGGTGCAGCAAACCCGTTTTGGCAGTTTAAGTGAACTTGTTCAGACCCTTAGGGACTATCTGCATGTCTATAACCACAGCATTCCACAACGCAATCTCGGGCATCTTTGTCCTGTTGACGCCTTGAAAAAATGGCAGAAAAAACAGCCTGAATTGTTTAGAAAAATAATTTACAATCAGACGAGGCTTGACACCTAGGAATTTGCAATGTCAGTTTTTGCATGCGGTAAGAAATTTGTTTTTTGTCAGTCACAACCATCATCAAATAAAAAGGTAAAAATGAAAATCAACTGTGATGCACTTACTGTGGTGCTTGCCGCCAACCCCACCGCTCCCATTGTCCATCAAGCAGAGCGGCAAATTGCCCGTGTTCTGGCAAGCCATTGCAACTGAGTACACCTGGCGTAATGGTGTTTGAGCCTCACTCCACCACAGGCTGTAATAGGGCCAATGCGCTTGTGTGGATTGTTCCAGGCAATTCCAGCCCGCCAGGGGCGATTGTGAATCAGGCAACCCAAGCTGCATGCCTGAATTCGTTTGCCGATACTGGCGATTGTCCGTTTTGGCCAGGCTGAGCTTGGGCAATTCAAGTGCATCGGCTTGGTCAGTGAGGGTTTGTCGGTTTGTGGCATCGTCTAATGCCAGTAATAAAATTTGTTCAGCCGCCTTAAACCATTCCGTACAGTCCAGAAAAGCGCGCCAGGGGCGAACCGGGCCAAGCACTGACAGCGTGAGCGGAAAGTAGCGCCCAATTTTGTCCATGCTGGGCATTACCACACCCATTGCACCTTGGCTATGCATGGCGTGTGGCGATATGGCAAAACGCCAAATTGGGCTGTGCAAAAACAAGGCTGCCATTGTGGGCCAAGCTGCTCTTGGCTCACTGTTAGGCTGGTTTGCAACCAAGTGTGCCAGGGGTCAGTCCAATCCTGTGGCAAACGGTGCCGCAGAAAATCGCCAAGTTGGGGCATTTTGCCGAATAAACCTTGTGTGTGGCTCATAAGCGAGAAGGCAAACTGAGGTTTTTGAGATCATTGGGCTCGCCAAATGGGTGTTGGGCCCTGCCCGGCTTGAGGGTGTATTCGGCTTCCACCCCCTCGATTTGAAATGCGACGTTGTAAGTGTCACCGTTGGCATCGGCTGAAAAGGTTGAGTGGTTGTCTAACAAGCGGAACCAACTCCACGGCCCGACTATTTTTTTACTCATCGGAATTGAGTTACTGACCAAACTAAACTGAAGTTGGCTTTCTTCACTTTCACCTGGCCAAACCACTGCGGTGCTTTGCGGAGCATCGTGTTGATAACTTAATGCCTGGCCCATCACAGTCAATGTACTTCGGCGAACCTGGGGGTCCAAAGACTTCGGCGTTAAACGGAATGTGACATGGAACCCACCATTGATCCCGCTGAAATATTTGTTTTGAATTCGCTTGGCCCGCTCAAAAAAAGCCAAGGTGCTGCTTGAGAACACCCTTCTCTTAGTGGGCAGCAAGCGCCAGGGCGCACGACTTACATCCACCTCTTTTTGTAAATGCTCTGCGAAAAAAGCGTCTACCACGCCACCCGGGCCAAAAAATGCCTTGAAGTCTTCAAGTGCAATGTCTTTGTTGCTCAGTGGGTTGATAGGATATTGATTGGCCAAACTCAGCTTGAACGGTGCCACCACGTCAGATTGCCATTTCAGGTTCACCGATTCGCGGTAATTGCCCTCATCTTCATAACCGGCATCTTGAATCAAGGGCTCAAACCAAAGCTGAACAAAACTGGGCGCTTCGCTGGATGCTTGTCTTAAGCCCACCAACTCCGGAGAGCGGGCATTTAACCTGACAACAGAATCATCGTAAATAAGCCGTTGGTAGTACTGATACAAATTGCTTAAAGCCTTTCCAAGGACATCCAGAGAAGACCCCTCGTCTGTATTGACATAGCGGTTAAAGTCTTCAAAGTCATCGTCAACCACTTGCCCTGGCAAAGCCTCAGCCGTTTTGTGGGCGTTCAACGCTTTATCGACCACACCACTTAAGCGACCGGCACGCCGCTTGGCTTGTTGGGCTGCCAACTCACCCACAGCCTTGCCAATACCCTCACTGGCTGGGGGCGGTGGCAGTTCACTCAATGCGGTATGTTGACGAATAGCCTGCACGAAAGTAACCAGGGGTTGTTCGGTATTGGCCAACACACGCAGAACCGTTTGTGCCTCTTGTACATTTTGAAAGGACTTAATTCGCAAGCCACCCAGATACCTTTTCCACTGCTCCGTGTACTCCATGGTGTACGCGTTGTACAAATAGTTTTGCAGCTTGACAATTTCTTCATCGGTTAAATTGGATGGGTCATCTTTGAGCACCCACTGCTCTTTGTCCATGCGTTCGATCAGCTGCTCGTATTCTTTCAGGAAATAATCATGAAAACCCTCATAGGTGAACAAGGCTGGCACGCCTTGGGTGAGAGGCAAACCATCCTGACGATCAAAAATCAAATCGGCTTGTGTACCCAAAGCACTGTAGACCGAAAAACTTTCTGCATTGTCGTGTTGGTAGTTCAACTTTAAAAGTTGGTACACGCGTTGTTCTCTGGGCATGAGGCGAAGTTCCTCACGAGCCTTGTCTACCAATGTGGCATCAAACGGCGGTAGATTCACGTTATTTTTCAGGGCATTGCTGATATGTGCCAGTAGGCCCTGTCGCTCATCTGGGCGCAAACCCTGTTGTTCCAAAAGCAGATCTATCCAACGCAACAGGTTTTCTGGCTCACGGTGTTCTGGCTTATGCAGCATCAGGTAAAAGCGAAGGGCTTCGTAACGGTAGGCATAGTCAGAAAACTCAAGCACTTGCTTAGCCAGCAGGTTGGCGGTGTCTTGCATCAAAAACCGTTCAAGCGCGGTCAAATAGGTAAGCCTTGCCTCTGAACCCAGCTTGTCACCTTGGTAAAGACCCATGCCATAACGCCAATTCACATGGGTTTTAAGTTCGAGCACCGACTTTCCAGGCAGGTCGCGCAATTCATTTAAGCCAGCCAATAAAGCAGACCAGCTACGCCGGGATTCCAGCAATGATTTGCTCTTGTTTTGATAATCTTTGGCGTTGCTTTCGATTTTTTGAATGTAGTTGCGGTTGTTGTTTTGGCTGATGAGCCAAGCACTGACTGCGCCCACACACAGCAAAGTCATTGCAGCCCAGGCACCGCCGTAGCACCAACGCAAGCGCCACGCGGTTTTTGAACCAAGCTTCGCCAAATGTGCATCAGGCAATACAATTTTTTTAAATAGCCCTTCAATAAAATAAGAACGACTTTCACCGGCATACACAGGCGGCGCTTTGGAATTGGAAATAGCAAAAGGACTTGTAATCCATTGCGGCCGATGGTCTTCCTGCGTACTACTCACAAAATAGACACCCCGCAAAATAGCAGGCTGCTCAAAACTGTTTTCACCAAACAAGGTGTTGAGCTGTTCGAGCAGTGGTTCAAACAAAGCCTGCATTTGTGAGGGGAAAGCCTGAATCAAAGCCCGTTCTTTTTCATTCAGCACACCTTGCTGAAAACGCGCGGTTCGCTGATTGGCCAGGGTATTGATTTGGGCTTGGTACTTTTGAGAAAAAGTATTTAAAAAAGACTTCGCCCCTTGGTCATTGCTGGCACTAATCCCCCAGGGTTGCGCTTTGGTCGTAGCATCCATAGTCGAAAAAAACTCAGCAAAACCAGCCACCGTGTCCATTTTAGTGATCATCACATAAACCGGTAAAACCATGTCCAATTGGTTTTGCAATTCCTGAATGCGCTTTTTTTAAACGCTGTGCACGTTCTTGTCGCTGGGTGGGTGTTTGTGAGGGCAAAATGTCGTGCACGCTCATGGTCACGACCACCCCGTTGAGTGGAGCCTGAGGTCTTTGCCGTTTCAAGCGGGCCAGAAAACGCAGCCAAACAGCGGCCTCGTTTTGTGCCGTGTCACGCAGGGCATAACGTCCGGCTGTGTCAATAAAAATAGCCTCGCTGGTCAACCACCAATCACAATAGCGCGTGCCACCTGTGCCTTTTACGCCATCTAACAAAGCATCATTGTCCAACGGGGTTAGACCTGACCCTCGCAGCGCACAAGTTTTACCCGTACCCGGCTCACCAATCAACATGTACCAAGGCAAGTGGTAAAGCGTGTGGGCTTGCCAGATTGATCTTCGGCGTTGCAAGGTAGACACGGCTGATTGCAGGCGCTGAGTCAGCACACGGTCTTCATCGGAGCTGTCTATAGGAGGCGCAATTTCTGTGCTGATGGTTTCAGCCAGAGCATCGACCCGATGTTTTTCCCGCTGCTGTGAACGCAGGTTTGCCAAACCCCAAATCAGCAGAGCCACCATCACGACCAGAACCCGCACAGAAGGTGAAGCCAGAGGCACCACCCCAGCAATCGCGACCAATGGCCCCACAAACCAAACCAGTGCACAGAAAACCAGCACGAGTAAAAGCGGTAAAACCCAGGGTTGTTTTAATTTGTCACGCCAAGTCATGGCAAAGGCTCCAAGCCACCCAGGGCGCTGCTTGAGGTATCCACTGGGTGTAAAATTTTCATAACCACTCGACGGTTTAAGGCACGTTGCGCGGGTGTGTCGTTTGAAGCAACGGGCTCTAAAGCACCTCGTCCATAGGGCAATAGGCGGCGCTCCAAACCGGGCACATCGCCCATGTACCTCACCACTTCAGCAGCGCGTGCCAATGACAAATGCCAATTGGATGGATAGCGCAAATCATTAATCGGTTGGTTGTCTGTGTGCCCTTCCACCTGCACATCCCCTTTGATTCGCTCCAGGGCCCGGGCAATTTTATCCAGCACAGGGGTAAAAGAATCATGAATGCGTGCGCTGCCCGATTCAAACAACACAGCACTGGGTAACACAATTTCAGTGTGTGAGAGATAGTCATCCACCCGTACGACATCGCGCGCGATTTCTGCGGACAACAATTCCCTTAAAACTCGGGCTTGGTCACTGATCACTTGGGCACGCGTTGGCGTTTTTTGAGTTCGGGCACCAACTGGGACAAAAGAATTTGTATCTCGTCTGAACGTTCATTCAAATCAGCACGTATCAATCCATAGGCCAAACCTGCAACGAGCAATAAACTCAAAGCCCACAAACCAAGGGGCCATGCACTGAATAAAAAGCGCTTGCTGCGTGAAACGGGCGGCACTGAAGTTTTCAGGTCACCATACTCTGGAATCCGTGTCGTTCCAGAAAGCCTCAAATGGTTAAAAAGCGCTTGGCGTTTTTGCTCAACTTCCGTTTTTCCGTGGCTTTCGCGCGCATACTTCCCCAAAAACCCTAGGGACAGCACATGGTAATACAGCAAAAGCAATTCGTAGTGCTTTTGCACATTCTGTAATGCCTCATTCAAATCTTGAAATATTTGCTCGCCTGCCTGATTGGTGCCATGTATCGAATTACTTAATGGCCCCAACCTATTCCACTCGTTTCCAGCCCATTCCAGTTTGAGAACTGTTTCATCCACAAAAGCACACAGCAAAAGCGAGGCTTTTTTGAAAAGCTGTTCATCACCACCTGACCACAATCTCAATGCGGAGTGTACCTGCTCGTTCACACAGTCGAGGATCTGACTTCGCAAGGGTGCAACTTCCAGAGGGTGATCCACATGCTTGAGCTGCACCACCAAAGTCAAGACAGGTTCTGCTGCAGTCAAAACAGGCGAGTACATTTCAAATGGCCAAGCACTAGAAAAATGAGCAATTGGACTAGGGCTGTAGGCCTGAGGATAGGGTGTTTTGTCCACAGGCATTGAAAAACCACCGCCGACCGCAGGCCGGGGTTTGATTGGGCGATTGGGTTCTGTAGGGTGTGGGTTTTGCATCGTGTTTAGCGCCGCCCGTGAATGGCAAACAATTGAACTTGTAGATCAGGCAACCTCACCGCACCACTAACACGAAAAGCCAAGCGACCTGTTCGCTGAATGGGTGGCCAGTCTTTGGATGCGGAATCCAGTTCGAAGTACAACCAGCCAACTTGCGGATGAATTTCTGGAGGCGGATGGTCAAGCGGCATCAACTTCACTCCACCATCTAAATCCAAACCTGGCAACACATCGCGTTCAGCAATTCGATTGTTGTGAAGAATCGTTTGCTGAAGCTCTTGTTGAGAAATGCCACCACAATGTACCGCCAGCACAAATTTTCCATGGGCCAGCAAGGCAGGTTTAATGCTTTCTGCGAGATAGGTATCCATTTTCGGGAAAATTTCAGCTCAATGTTTTCAGCGACTTCTTCCAACAGCTGCTTGAGCGCAAACTGGCAGGCATCCACCAAGGGAGACAAGCTTGCATCAATGGCATGGTGTTGATAAGGTGCAATGCGCCCAAGTCGTCGTGCAGGCGTAAAGGCTGTAATTTCAGCCAACAACACGGCCAAATGCTCGTAAAAAGTTTCGGGGTGAGTTCCCTGAATTTCTCTCCAATGGCGAAAACGGGTTAATGCACCGCTGAGTAAACGCAGCAATTGCTCATCACGAATTGCTGCACCACTTAAAGCAGCCCCAGCACTTTGCATGGCCTTTAAACGTGCGGCCAAAGTCTCACTGTGAACTTCCAGAACGCTTAACAAATTGTTGTGGTAGTGAACAAGCTGCTCATGGCTACTCATGTGCAACATGGGCGGAATGTAATCTTCGTCAAGCAACACGGCCCCAGCGGCGCTCACTTCTTTAATGCGGGCAATCGGCAACCGGTCCCAACCACCCAAGGCATCCGTGGCCAGCCGCAATGAAAAAGCAGGTTCTGCACTGGCTAGCGTTTGAGTGGTTTGTGTGTTGTGATCATCGAATACCTCCGTGTCCTGGCAATGGTAGCGAACCGTGGTCTTGGTTAAATCACGGGTGATTGCCTGGCTGCCCGGTCGATAAAGCGGCAGAACCAGATAAACCAGTTGTTGCTTAACCTCCAAACCAATGTCGATGGCCGCGGGCAAAGCGGCTTGTTTGGGCAAATCGAAAGGCGTACCATCGGGCATGATGCCTTTTGTTTCTTGCAAAGCCACTTTGCCTTTGGCCAGCAAGCTGGTGTCTAAAAGACAGGTTGAAAAACCTTCCACAAAAGGCCGAATGGCAGCACTGCGCTGTTCCAAACGATGCTCAAGGTAACGTTCCTGTTGCTGAAAATGTTGCGGATACAAAAACTGCCCTTCCAGCCAGGCCACTTTTTTATGGGGAATAGATGACATACATTTCTCGATCAAAAGGTGACAATCAAGGGGTTTTCTGAGTGTGTGGCTCAGCCGCCCCTTTTACGATACCGGTTCCGTCTAACATAAAAACACGCTTGCCGTAACCATAGTTGTTAATCGGCTCTATCCATTTCCAACGGCTTGAATCAAGCTGCCGATAGCCAGCCACAACTGCTAAATAAGCCACCTCAGGCGGTAACTCAATTTTTTTCTCGATAGACTCTTTGGGCTGCAAAAAAAATTCTTCAACCCGTAATAGATCATCAGCCAACCACTTTTCAGTTTCATAGAAAGAGCGTTCAAAGTTGAGCGTTTCCAGCGTATTGCGAGAACGAAGCAGCATGACCTTAACACCGATTGGTGAGGGGCGCTGATTGCCATCTGGGTTGACCTGTGCATCAGCAACCAGCGTCAATTTGACGTAAGGGTCTACCACTTTCCGGAAAGAACCCCCACAGCTTCACAACCTGCAAGCCAAAGCAGTGAAAAACCAAGTAGGACTTGGTACAAACGCAAACGCATCGTGCTTTTCCTTTGTTGATTGTTCTAATATTCTTTAGCTTGAGCACGTTTGGCCATGTTGCCTAAAAACCGAGCTTCAAAGTTTTGTTTTATCTGTTTAAAAAAAGCATCACAACGGGATGACCAGGAGTTTTGAAAAAAATCCTTGAACGCTTTGGCTCGCAGCCAAGACCAGGAAATGGATGTGCCGGATTGTTGTTCAAATTCAGCCTCTGCCCTTTTGGAGAAAGTGCTTCAGTAACACTCAACAAAGCATTTGTGGTGGTTTGTTGTAAGCACGCAAGATTTTCACGCAAGAAAAAACAGCTTGAATCCAATTGCTTTGAGAACTGAGCATGCAGGGGCTCACGGTGATTCAATAAAATGGCGAGTATTTCTGATGTGCTCATTTGTAAAAGTTCACCGCTCAGCATACCGCTCATGGAAGCTTTCACTTCCTCAGGATGGGCGCAAAGACTCAGCTGCGTTTTTTGTAGCCATTCTTGTTCCGCCTTGCCGTGCTCCAGGAGTACGCGTAAGCTTCCCCCGACCTGCTTCATTATCTCAGGTGTAATTTCTTCTGGAGAAGCCGTTACACCCAGCCCCTCAAGAAAAGAGGAAATTAAAGTAACAGGCGTACCGAAAATCTGCCCGGTGTTTTTTAAAGTGGGAGAGACCACTTCAAAATCATCGGCGTACCATTGATCGGGCAGGGTTGACAAATCTCTCTTTTCTGCAGCTTGATCAAGCCGTTTGCTACTTGATTTGTAGCCTGCTTCTCTACTTGGCCCACACTCACCTTAAAACGATAACCGTGAATCAGGAGCACACTTCCGTCTTTCAGTGGAGCAGGCAACTCATGGACCGGGCCTTGCATTTCATTCAGGTAGACACAATCGGGCCGTTTACCCAGTACGTAAAACCGGGACTGCTCAAATTTGATTTCTGCCAATTCAGCAGGAGGTGTTTCAGGAGGGCTTGGCAAGACCAGATTGCAAGAACTTCCGTACCCAATCACGCCGCCTTTTTCATGGAAAACATAGCGGATGCGCTGCGAGGACGACTGCGCCGAAGCAGCCAATAAGGACAAAGTCAGAACAGACGGCATGGCGACTCAATTTCCTGCATGGTGACAAAAGAGATCAGAGAAATACGTTTCTTGACAAAAAATAGAGTGTGGCTTGCTTGAAAACTAGCACAAAAAAATAACACAGCACAGTATATACGCAGAAAAAACAACAGGGTAGGGGTGAACCAGGCACCCCCCATGTGCTGCCCATTCAAGACTTAGTTTGGAGAATCCACAAAAAAGTTCCAAGATGCGAAGAAATTTTTTATTTGTATGCGATGCGCAAAAACTGTGGCTATTCTAGAAAAAATTCATGCAGAATAACGCTGCATTTTTTGTAAACGTACTACTTAATTAAGTGACTCAATAGCTTTTTCATTGTTTGATGTGCCTATAACGAGGGAGCCTTACCCATAACGAGGGAATGATTGCTTATTAATTTCTTGATATATGACACCTGATACACCATGTTGACTCAGCACAACACCTGTGAACCAGCACTGCACAACCAGCCAGATAAAACAGTGAGGTTGGGTACGATTTTATTTCAACGGTATGTTGTTGTTGGGCATATTCTTGGCAATGACAACTTTGAGTTGTTTCGTGTTCAAGATATCCTGCATGTCCACCGCACACAAGCAATTACAGACAACTTGGCGGTTGTGCTTCTAAAAAAGAAACTGAAGGATCAAGCCTTATCCAGCGCGTTCGCACATGCAGCGCTTGAGGCACGGCAGCTTCACCATGCCAACATTCTAACGGTCTATGACCATTTGAATGACGAACTTCGTGAGGGCAGCGTGATTGCTTGGCCATCCTCTTTTGAATCGGTGGCCCAACAACTGCTGCATGAGAATAAAGTACAGGGTATGCCTTACCCAATGGTGAAATCCATTTTACGGCAAGTTACCAAAGCCTTAAACCATGCACACACGCAACAAAAAATTCATGGTGGCATAACGCCACACCATATTGTGAGCAATGCGCAATGCAGCAAGGTGGGGCTTTGGGGCTTTGCCTTGTCATTGCCGCTGATTAAGTCTGACATTGGTGCCGCGACACCTTGGCTTGGTCACAACCTACGTGCCTACTTGAGCAAACCCGTTTTAAACGGTCATGCTCCACAAGTTGAAGACGACATTTTTTCACTTGGCCTGGTGCTGTATGAAATGCTAACCGGGCAACACCCGTACGACAAACAAGCAGCCAACCAGTGCGAGAAAAGCACAAACCAACTCAGCCGCCCTTTATCCATCAATCGTTGCCAATGGTGGTTACTTAAAAAGCAATTGCGCTTGAAGAAATTCAAAAGCCCCGCTGTGTGAAACGTTGGACAAGACTTTTTATTGCTGCCGAACATTGGATACTTTACGCCCTTGGGAGTCTTATTCTGTGCGCCAGTCTTCTTTTTGGGACGGGCGCATTCATTCAATCCTGGCAGAACGGTCAAACTCAAGAATCCTTTTACACTACCCATATCGAGCAACAACAAAAACTTTCTGAATTGCAAGCAAAGCTCGCAGCACTGGGTAAAAAACCGGTTTTTGAACAATTAAGTTGGGCCTCAACCGCCCTTAAAGACACGCCACCGCTTTGGCGTGAAGGCGCATTGGGCACATTACGCCCTTCAATTGCTTCTTCGCTGAACAGCGCGGTTAGTCGATATGAACAAGCTAACATGGCGGACAAACAGTCAGCCAAACAATTTGTGTTTCTGTTTAAACAAGTTGAACAAGCCAAAGCACTTTACCCCTTCGACCAAACTGTTCTCAACACCAGGCAAAGATTGCTGCAGTCTTACTACCAGCAATTAAAAAACCACCAGACAGCGTATGAAAACAGCCTCAGTGAAACTAACTTTCTTCAACCCAATAATCTAAAAATTCTGGCTGAACAACACGAAATTTGGCACCAATGGGTCAGCGTCTTAAAAGGGCAAACCCCCACTTTATCACCCCCTGCAGAAGAAGCAATTTCCAACTATCGCGACCAAGTCAACCTTGCATTGGACGCTCGCAACCTGGAGAAGCTGGCAAAACTCTGGCAATTTGCGCAAACCATCGGCGAAAAAAAACTGTTGCAGGCATGGGCCAATGTGTCGCCTGAACTTGTCAAGGCCTCAACCCAATGGTTGCAAACCGTTCAAAACCAAAACCCGGTTACACAATGGCCCCAACTTGTTACCGAACTAATCATGATGCCTTTTATTGCAGAGATGCAACAAGCAATGAACAATGCCAACGCAAGTGCTGACGTGCAAGCGCTTACAGTCAATTGGAAAAACGGCACAGAGCGATTGCAACTCACAGCGGCATTTCCTGCTTACAAAGACCTCATTGAGCAAGCAATTGAAACTGCTGACGAAAAAATTCAAATCAATCGAGAAAGCAATTGGCATCAAGCTGAACGCAACTGGTTGGTTTTTAAAAAATGCGCGTAAAGCCGAGCTGGGAAGCAACTGATGGAAATAGAGATGGATGAAACCACAGAGTACCTGCAAGGCGCTAATTGAAAATTAGCTCAAACCGATTTCAGGCGCTTCGCGAGTCGGCATAAACTTGCGCTCTGATGATTTTCAAAATGAGCATGAAGAACCTTTGCTGATGTTTCGCAAAGTAAAAAGCCGTTGCCAAAGCATTCGCCAACAGGAAAAACAGTACATAACCGTCACGAGTGCCGACACGCCTCCCTCGAAAGTGCAGCCCTTCAAACGAAGTGATTGGTCAGATGTTGAAAAACCACTGATTAAATTGCTGACCAATCACACCAAAGACATGGAATTGGCGACCTGGCTGACCGAAGCTTGGCTTAGACTGTACGGTTTTAAAGGCTTGCAGCATGGGTTCATGCTGGCTGAAAAATGGCTGAAACGTTTGGCGCAGACCTTCACCCGCAGCAGGATCAAGACAATTCATTGCCAGTTCACCACCTTGCTACGCTGGTTGGCGAAGCAGACACCTTATACAGACCAATTAAGCTCACCCCACTGTTCAATGAAACCGATGAGTTTTGGGTATCCACTTGGCTTTGCAGCGAACTTAAAAATGTTCGTTTAAAAGACCCGCAAGCAAAAAATGAGTTGGGCATTACGCAAACCGATTTAGAACAGTGTATTAATCGGCAAGACATTGAATCTCT